>JBJTWF010000098.1:0-14995 GCA_046081565.1 Flavobacteriales bacterium
GGAACAAGGCTTAGACACCATAGAGGCTAATATTGAATTGGGATTTAAGGCAGATGAAAGAGATTACGGTGTGGGGGCTCAAATGTTAAGAGAACTTGGCGTCTCAAAAATGAAGTTAATGTCGAACAACCCCAAAAAAAGAACAGGACTCATCGGTTATGGTTTAGAAATCGTTGAAAACGTAGGGCTCGAAATTAAAGGAAACCCTCACAACCATGGTTATCTCAAAACGAAACGTGACAAAATGGGCCATAATTTGAAATTAGATTGATATGCTCAAAGTAGAAGGCATAAAGAAACAATTCGGTGACCTCGAAATCCTTAAAGGAATCTCATTTGAAATAAATAGAGGGGAAATTGTTTCTATTGTAGGGTCCTCTGGCGCAGGAAAAACAACCCTACTCCAAATCCTTGGCACCCTCGACAGCCCCTCCCAGGGCAATCTTTCTATTGAAGGGAAAAATCCCTTTTTATTAAATCAAAACGAACTTTCCGCTTTTAGGAACCAGAAAATTGGCTTCGTATTTCAATTTCATCAACTCCTACCAGAGTTTTCTGCTATAGAGAACATTATGATTCCCGCCATGATTGCTGGAAAAGAAAAAAAAGAAGCCCTTGCCTTTGCATTTTCCCTATTGCAAAAAGTAGGACTTGAGGCGAGAGCAAACCACAGACCAAGCCAATTATCCGGAGGAGAACAGCAGCGCGTAGCGGTATGTAGAGCATTGATCAATAACCCCGCGATGATTTTAGCGGATGAACCTTCAGGAAATTTGGACTCCGTAAAAGCCCACGAACTGCATGATTTATTTTTTAAACTCAGGGAAGAACTCCATCAGACATTCATTATCGTTACGCACAACCATACCTTGTCCAAACAAGCAGACCGAGTACTTACCATGCGTGATGGCTTATTAGAATGAATTCTAGCGAATTAAAAGCTTTTCTCGATTTCAAAGCTGACCAATTCGAATCTCCTGAATTCATCGAATTCGATCCGATCTGCATTCCTCATAAATACCACCAAAAGGAAGACATTGAAATCATGGGAATCCTAATAGCTACTATCGCCTGGGGAAACAGAAAATCAATTATAAAAAGTGGAAATGAACTCATTAAAATAGTAGGTTCTAGCCCCTACGATTATGTTATGACCCAAGACCATACGACCCCCGTTCCCTTCGTTCATCGTACGTTCAATGCAGAGGATTTGGCATTTTTCTTCCAAGGGTTAAAAAAAATATATTCAGATGAAGGCCTTGAAAAGGTCTTTTACAAACAAGATATAAAAAGTGGTATCATAAATTTTAGAAAGAAAATGCTAGAAATCCCTCACTATACTCGTTCAGAAAAGCACCTTTCTAACCCCGACGCAAACAGCGCATGCAAACGCTTGAATATGTTTCTACGATGGATGGTTCGGTCGAAGGTAAAGGGCGTAGATTTTGGTCTTTGGACTTCCATATCCCCTTCCAACCTTATCATTCCATTGGATGTGCATACCGGAAATATTGCACGGAAACTAAACATTCTGGTAAGGAAGCAAAACGATGGTACAGCCGCTAAAGAATTAATGAGCATTCTAAGAAATTTTGACCCAATCGACCCGGTCAAATATGATTTTGCCCTTTTTGGACTAGGAGCAATGGAAGAGTTTTAGTAAATATACTGCTCGTCCTCCAATACCCCTTTGACTAAATTGGATATAGAATCTATTTTGTCCAAACGAATAAAACCTTTTTCAACCCGATTTTTTGCCGTCTTACCTTCTTGATAAAGTTCCTCACATTTTTTCAAAGCATACCTACCATTTACCCATTCGAACAAACAATAGTATATGACCCCTTGTCGATCCCTGAACCGTAAAAGCAAGTCTTTAAAGGCCACCCCCTCACGCTCACGAACCTCCGTTAAATGAGCCTTAAATCGATTTACACATATTAACTTTTTGTCTTTTCCACGTTCATAGATGAGGATTCTTCGACGCGCCCATTTAGAATCTTTATCAACAAATCCTCTGGAATTTTCAACTAATAGGAAGCAATCATTAATTCCTTTCTTAGCATGTATTTGTATGAAATCAAAAGCCTTTTCAGAACAGGGAAGTAATGATTCTGATTTCCCCGTAGTATCGCATATTTTAAGTTCGGCCAACAATCCTTTTTCCACAAGTGTTAACGGAGGATTTTTACGAAAATCAACGTCAACCGTTGTATCGATCTTTTTGTAGTTAACACCATGTCGCTGTATACCCCCAGAATTGGGCGTTTCAGGCCCATCCCCCTCCGCCTTTCGTAGCATTAAAAACCAGACCAAAACTCCAAGCATAAGAAGCAATGCAACAGCAAGTAGGCTATACCATTTTTTTAGGTTATTTGGCTTTTTCGAAGGTTGTTTCATGCCCATTATTGATATTTAGAAAATAAACGATTTGCCTTTTCTTGGGCTACCGTAAAAAATGTATTATTGATCCGATGACTAATATTATTCTCTTCTAAAACGCTTATTAATTGCTCCGTGGCCAAATTCCCCGTTAAATGATCGGAAGCCATAGGACACCCTCCAATTCCCAATAAGGCTGAATCCATCCGTTGACACCCAACCTTAAAAGCTGAAGTAAGTATGGCTTTCGCGTTTTCTGGTTTAGTATGTAAGTGGAGTCCTAATTCTACCCCAACCAAAGCGTTCGATAAATAAGGATATAAGCGCTCAATCATCGAGGGCGTTGCACATCCTATTGTATCCGAAAGTGCAAAGTGACTAATTCCCATGGTTTCATAAAGTTCCTTAGCCAAGGTCAAAACATGCTCCTCAGACCAAGGGTCACCATAAGGGTTGCCGAAGCCCATAGATAAATATACCAATAGGGTTTTATTGGTTCCTCCTAAACTATCCGAAATCCGTTTCAATCGCTCCTTCGATTTCTCAATGGTTGCATTGGTATTTCGAACCTGAAACTGTTCCGAAACCGAAAAGGGATAACCTATATAATCAACATTATTGTGGTCAAGTGCTCGCTGAAGACCTTTTTCATTCGCAATAATAACCAATAATTGGGTTAAAGAATTTGAGCCTATTTCCTTTAAAATTTCTGAGGTATCCGCCAATTGAGGAATAACCTTATCCGATACAAAACTTCCAATATCTATGCGATCAAAGCCACAGGAAAGTAAACTCTTCAAGTAATCTAATTTTTCTTCCGTTGGTATGAAGGATGCTATACCTTGCATAGCGTCCCTAGGACACTCTGTTATTTTCATCCGCTTATGAATCTTTTCGATGTGCAATGATTGCCCGTTTAATGTCTTTGATTAAAGGAGGACCCTCATAAATAAACCCGGTATACAGTTGAATTAATGTAGCTCCAGCGGCTAATTTCTCCATAGCATCCTCTTTTGAGTGAATTCCACCAACGCCAATTATTGGTAGGGTTCCATTAGTCTTTTGTGATAGGTAAGAAATAACAGCCGTGGATTTATCGCGAACAGGTTTTCCCGAAAGTCCTCCATTCCCCATTTGATGTATGGAATCCTGTGAAATGGATAATTTTATTCTTTCTATCGTAGTATTCGTTGCAACTATACCACTTAACCGAGTTAGTTTAGCTACCTCAATGATATCATCCAACTGGGATAAACTTAAATCAGGGGCTATTTTCAAAAGTATTGGGCGTTTATTCCCACGTATTTCATTTTCTTGATTTAAAGCATTCAATAAGGCTATTAAAGGCTCCTTTTCCTGTAGTTCCCTTAATTGCTGTGTATTTGGAGAAGAAACATTTACAACAAAATAATCTACGCAATCATACAGGGTTCGAAAACAATAAAGATAATCTTCCGTGGCTTGAGCATTTGGCGTCCATTTATTTTTACCGATGTTTCCACCGATAATCAATCCTTTTCGATTCGCTTTAAGTAACCTTTTTCTCGCCTCATCAACACCAAGGTTGTTAAACCCCATACGGTTTATTAGCGCCTCGTCTTTCTTAATTCGAAACAACCGTGGTTTTTCATTCCCTGCCTGAGGCTTAGGCGTTACCGTTCCAATTTCTACGAAACCAAAACCGAGTGATCCCATCGCGGAAAAACACGTTGCATCTTTGTCAAATCCCGCTGCAAGCCCAATGGGATTTTGAAATTCCAGTCCAAGAAAAGAGGTGGATAATAGCTTTTCATTAACCAAAGGACGACTTAAAAAGCTGTTTATATATGGAATCCGATCTACTAAACGGATAAAAAAAACTGCCGAGTAGTGCGCACGTTCAGGGGGTAAGAAAAATAGGAAGAATCGAAACAGCTTAAACATACGATTCTATCGAATCCGCAGTTTATCATCGTTGGATTGGCGGGTAGCCTTTATTCTTTGACGCCCATAATCTTTGTAGGTAAGGTTTCTAGCGATAACCACATTAAAACGATAATAGGAATCACGCTGTTGATTATCGCCACGTTGATAGCCTGCCCCAAACCAATTGTATCCTCCTACGCTTCCATTGGGTGGATTTACCGTAACAGCGGGATCGGATGGATTCGACAAATAGGCAGCCACCGGATCACTAAAACTTGCTGGATCTGCATAAACGGTCGACACGTCATCCATGTAATCCGAAAACACCACGTTATAACTAGCCTCAAATCCAATTCGCCACTGAGGTCCTAAACCTAAGCGCATTCCAAACCCCATAGGCAATGTGAAAGCAACGGGTGAATAAGGCTTGGACTGCCCTTCCAATTTTAGAGGCCTCAAAGCTACCCACTCATCGTTATATTTACCTTTAGGATTGAAAAATGAAGCGCCTACACCACCAAAAACATAGTATTGCTGGTTTCTAGATTTTCCATTCCTTGCTCCAGGTAACTTATAGGAAGGGGCAAATCGCTCCACGGAAAATAAAATTACTTCAATCCTTTGCTGTAATTCGAAAACAGAAGTTCTAAAGTTTAGGTTTCTAGCATTCCGAATGGGTTCTTCAGAAAAACGATCGTCACCACGAAGCATTAAATAACTTAGCGTGGACGTGGTTGCAAACATCGGATGAAAACGATATCGATACCCAACCCCCAGGTTGAACCCTAAGGCAGGCCAATCCCAATCCTTCAAAGAATAATCATAATCATCTGTGTTGCTTCCCCCTAGATCGCCTAGAAATTGGGTTGGCCCGACTTTTAATAACAATTCTTTTTTGTTTAAGGACCAGTTTTTCTGGGTATTAAAATTAATATTCTGAGCCCATGAAGGGCTACAAAGAAGCGTTAAAAACAACAACGCAGAAAAAGTAGCGATTCTTTTCATATCGCTAAATTACGAAAAAAAGTAAATTGTGTCGATACCTATAAAAATAAAAAAGTGAGGAATAAAAGGGAAGAAAAAGCAATAGCCCCATAAAACCAGGGGCTATTTAACTTTTTGACTTTCCGTACATTAAACAATACCGTTTCAAAATCTTGTCGATTTTCAACTTCATTACGAGACGGTTCTTTTCGGTTAACTAGCAGTTTAGTCATAATTTATGATTTTTGTGTGTTGTGTTGTGCATATAACTCTTTCAGTTTTATCAAAGCCCTAAAGGTCTTTACTTTAGCATTGTTCTCGGTAAGATCTAAAATCTCTCCAATTTCCCGAAAAGACCTTCGTTCAAAAAATCGCATTTCAATCAATTGTAAAGGTTTCTCCTTTAACATCGGTAGCACTTTAAGTAATACTTCCCTTTTGTGCTCTGCCTCATCCAGATTGAATTCTTCTAAAACCCGACCGATCTGAATGCTATCAATGGAAATAGTACGCTGGTTTTTTTTGTCTCTAAAGGATTGATATAATTCGCTTTTTGCAATTCTAAACAACCAAGAAGAGAATGGGATTCCTCGATACTCATACCTTGGCAAGTTTACAATGGCTTTTACAAAAACACACGATGTTATATCATATGCTGCCTCTTCCTCGTCCACCCGTTTGAAAATATACCGAAAAATAGCTTCGTGATACTTTTTGTAAAGGGGGGCAAAATGAGCTGGATTCTTTTTGGCTCGCTCAATAAGGGCTAATTCGTCTTCAGGTTTTCCAAAGAAACTTGCGTTTAAAAGATTTGCAGACATAACTTTTAGATTTAAGGATGAATAAAAAAAGGCTTGCAGACCTTAGAATACCCTCCAAACGCAACCTTTTGATGTTGGTAACACTTTTTTTTAAAAAATTTTTAAAAAATTAAAACGTTACCTTAAGTTGCACCACTAAATCCGACTTTCTACTTCCATTTATTTGCTCTGCACCAGAGCTTAATACAAACCGGTTATCGTATAAAAAAATACCGTAACGTATCCATAAATCACAATGCCTAAAGAATGAATAACGGAAGAGGATGTAAGCCCTGCTACCTTTGTAATAATAGGCCGGAACCGCGAATACATACAAGGCATTATTTTCATAGGAATAAATCCTTGAGTCATATCCATCGGTATCGAATAATGCATAACGTAGCGCCAGATCTATGGGTGAACTTTTCGGTTTCCACAATAAATCTTGGGTTACAATCATCCCTTGTTGGAGCCCTTTACTTTTACTTTCAATCGTTAAATATTCAATCCTACTTTTAAAGGTAAACGCCTCGCTAATTACATACGAGAGATTTAGGCGATAATTTCTTTGAAGAAAGGGCTCTATACCTGTTACGGCACCTGAGTATAAACTGCTGTTTCGCTCACGTACTTGTTGCCTGAATCGAACGTAAATTTCAAAAATTTTATTGGGCTTATAAATAGGCTGAACTAACAACTCATGCCCTTGACTTGGAGCATCTACGCCATACTTCAACCAAGGGAATTTGAATAAATCAACATAGCCATTCACCGATAATGCCTTGGTTAACTTGACCTTAATACCCGTATACAATCCTTTTTCATTTTGGGTATTACTTCCTTCAGAAAATCCCGCATTATAAAAAGAGTAATAATCGCGTTGATAATCGCGATATACAATCCCTAAACTTACACGACTATCTAATGAAATAAGCGCTCCATGTACCATTCCCCAGCCAGATCGCATGGTAGGTATGGCTTCGTTACTCGCCTTGGCAACCTCACCAAAAAACGAAATATTCTTTACATTAAAGGCATAATCAATGGAGCTGTTGAAATGATGTTGTCCCCGGAAATCAAATTGATTGTATGGACGAATCTCTTTAATAAATGGTTTATCATATCCTTGATAAATTCCAGATATTCCCACCTTCAATAAGCCAATACGATGCGAAAAATTTGCGCCCAGAATATTCTCTCTTAACCCGTTCATATTCGAAATCTCACGATTGGTCCGATGTAACCCTGATAAATCTAACGTCGATATATACTCTAAATCATCATAGGTAGAGTCGGCTAGCACCGCAGCATCAATCCGTTTCCGCGAAGCGAAAAGTAACAATTCACTATTTCGATAGGCAATGTCAACCGCTGCACCCCGCATGAAACGGCTTTCGTCAACCGATGTGTAGGCACGTAAAGGTATGGCTGTACGTTTTGCGGTGGCAATGTCCGCCGTTTTACCGAATGCATAACTTGACCAAAAACCAACCCCTTGCCCAATTTGAACCTGATAATCCCCAAGCGCTACCGAGCGAATGTATTTCCCCCCCTTAAAAAATGCATGCGCGGAGTAAAAATCAAACCCATTTTTTTGAGCCCCCCTAAAAAATTGTTCTCCAGCGTCTTTTTCTGCCGTAAATCCTATGCTTATATTCGTCTTATAGGTATACCTAAACCGAGTATAATAACGGTCATCGTTTCCGTGATAATACGAATTACTCGTGTTAAGGATGGAGTCAGGAACTTGGGTATATCCTTGTTTTTTTTCCAGCGTCGGTTGATACCGTAAAAAGGTTTCAAATTTACCTTGTTCTAACGCTTCTCGAAAAGTAATATGCAGGTTATCTAACCTGTCATCCACCTTAATGAAGGGTCGAACAAGTTCAATCGTTTCTAAATCCCAATAGGTTAACCCTTGTAACTCGTAAATGGAAATTAATTTGCCAAATAACTTTCGATGCAATACCACATCGCTTATTTGGACCGACGTTAATAATCCCAAGTCCTCTAATTCTAACCCATCCGTGAAATTCAAATTTATAGGATGCTCGAAATAAAAATTTAACTGCTCAATGATATTGGTTAAATCCATGTTCTCTGATTGAAACCGTTCGGAGATAAATTCAATGCGCTGTTGAATAATTTCCGATTTATCTTGAGCAACGGCAGAAAAATAAACCAAGCCAAGGACAAGCAATAAATAGCTCCTTATTTTCATTTAAATGAGTAAGAAAAAGAGAGGTTTGGAGACCATCCGAGGCTTTGCGTGTAGGAGGAACCAAAATCGAATGAAAAGAATGTTTTGAAGGTATAACCAAATCCAGCGTTCATCTCAAAAGGCTGCGTCCCTAAACCTGCTCGAAAACAAAGGGGATCGGTGGGGGAATATTCTAATCCAACCTTAGTTCGCATGGGAAATTCAATATGCTTTTCCCCTTCTACACAGAGTATCAATTTGGAAGAGAAACGATAAGATGTCCCCAGCCTGAGGGCTGTAGTTAAGCGATCCTCTTGATATTCAGAAAGCTTAGTTCTAGTAAGATTAACCACCGAAAATCCAACATCCCAACCTGGTTTAATGGTTGCTAATAACCCAGCCTCTCCGGTTGCTTTAAACGCGCTTCCGTATCCTTGTCCTAGTCTAATATGATGCATATTGAGTTGTACGCCTAAACTTAATATATCCGATAATTTTAAGCTGTAACCAAGTCCAGACTTTGCTGTACTAAATTGACTGTAACCAAACCGCTGAAAACCAAAGGAAATTACGCCTTTCTTTAGCGGTAAGGCGAAAGCTGCTGATTGGGTTTGTAATTCTTTCAATAAAAAACGATTTTCGTAGGCAATACCGATGGATGCTTTCTTGAGATGAGCCAATCCAGCGGGGTTATGATGGTATGCCCACACATCAGAAAAGGTAACGGATGCATCCGCGATGGCCCTAGATCGACTTCCTGCAGGTATCCATCCTTGACCGTAAAAACTTGAAACCCATAACAGTGCGAATATTCTGACTCCCTTCATACATCCCAAAAGTAAACATAACTTTGGAATTATTGCTTATCCTCATACCCAGGTGGGTTATGGTTGCGTTAAGGATAATACCCTTCAAAAGCACATTTATTATCTATCTTTGGACTATCTTAACCCACATTTTATAAGATGGAAGATTGGTTCAGTAAATTTGAAAAAGAAATAGGGTCAGACAGATTCAATCATTTTCACGATGTAATCGAAGATTTATCTTGGACCATCGAGGATAATATTATTCCTCCTCAACGTTCTCTTTTTGTTCCAAGGTATGAATGTAGCATCGATGCATTTTCCTATCATTTCGTAGAAAATGAATCCCTATGCAATGAACAAATCTTGCATGACTTAAACCATGGAGCTAATAGGATTTTACTGACTTGGAATGATTTACCACGCTTAGACATTGTTTTGAAAGAAGTACTTTTTGAATACGTAAGGGTAAACCTGTGTGTAAGGAATGAAAAAGATTTAGCTTCTGTTTTATCTTGGTATCATCGAGTCCACGCAACTAACATCGTTATTGAAACCCAATTCGATTCGATGCAATCATCCACCGCACCCTGCGTTCGAAAAATTTCGGGGTTCGATGTCTATGCGGTTGGAGGAAACGGTATTCAAGAAATATCGTTCGTCATCCTTGAATTAAACCGTATCCTAAGATTAACCTCGCCTGAAACGATCATAATAGAAATTGGAATTGGTGAAAACATGATCATTGAAACGGCTAAAATTATCGCATTGAAGTGGTTAATTGAAGCATCAAGACAGAGGCACAATGCCAAAACCAATATTGCCGTAAGGGCAAAAATCGGATGGAGAAACAAGGTCACCTCCTCTCATACCAATCAGATCAAACAAACTACGGAAGCCCTTACTGCTTTGATAGGAGGTGTGCATGAGCTATGCATAACACCGTACGATTTATGTTACGCAAAACCTTCGGAAATTTTCGTGAGACGAATGGCAATTAACACGGTACATATTCTTCGGGAAGAAGCACATTTAAACCGATTCCCAGCGATTGATAAAGGATCCATTGCAATCCTTAATTTAGCTCAAAAGTTTGCCGATCAATGTTGGGGGAACTTTACCCGATTGAATGATCATAATGCCCCAGTAGAGGTGCTAAAATCGATGATTGTTAACACCTTAAATATCCGAAATACGCAAGTGAAAGATGGGCCTTCATTAACCAATACTCCTGAATATGGGTTTGGAAACCTACCTTTTTATTTTTTTGAATCCCTATGATGCATTGGACTGAATACCTAGGAACATTCGGCAGCGAAGAACTTGAAGTTACGCGTGTTGATGAGCATAATTCACCCGATAATGAGACGAATAAAGCGTATCCTGGAATTGCTCCATATTTGCGCGGGCCTTACGCTTCAATGTACCTTACCAAACCTTGGACTATTCGTCAATACGCTGGATTTTCTACTGCAGAAGAATCCAATGCATTTTACCGAAAAAATCTTGCAGCAGGACAAAAGGGGCTTTCCATTGCGTTTGATTTAGCTACCCATCGCGGTTATGACTCTGACCATCCAAGGGTAACAGGCGATGTAGGTAAAGCAGGGGTTGCCATTGACTCTATCGAGGATATGCAGCGCCTTTTTGAAGGGATACCCTTAGATAAAATGTCTGTATCCATGACCATGAATGGGGCCGTAATTCCCATTATGGCTTTCTACATTGCTACAGCCATAGAACAAGGCGTAGATATGGCAAAACTCACTGGAACCATACAAAATGACATCTTGAAGGAGTTTATGGTACGTAATACCTACATTTACCCGCCACAGCCCTCCATGAGGATTATTGCCGATATCTTTAAATATACGGCATACAACATGCCCAAGTTTAACAGCATTTCCATCTCTGGTTATCACATGCATGAAGCCGGCGCAACGGCAGCACAAGAATTGGCATTTACCCTTGCCGATGGTTTAGAATATGTTCGGACAGGAATCAAAGCTGGGTTAACCGTAGATGAATTTGCGCCGAGGTTGAGTTTCTTTTGGGCTATAGGCATGGAATTTCCACTCGAAATCGCAAAATTAAGAGCGGGTAGAGCCTTATGGTCAGAACTCATCGATCCATTTCAACCCAAAAATGTTAAATCAAAGATGCTTCGAGCGCATTGCCAAACTTCGGGTTGGTCCTTAACAGAACAAGACCCATTCAATAACATCACAAGGACCACTATCGAAGCCTTGGCTGCAGCATTTGGAGGCACCCAATCCCTTCATACCAATTCACTAGATGAAGCCATCGCCTTACCTACCCCTTTCTCTGCAGAAATAGCTCGAAACACACAACTTTATATTGCGGATTGCACAGGAATAACGTCGTTCATCGACCCTTTTGGGGGAAATGAATGTATCGAAACCCTTACGCAAAACCTCATTTCCGAAGCTAGAAAAATAATCTTGGAAATAGAGGATTTGGGCGGCATGGCAGCCGCTATAGCTCAAGGTATACCCAAATTAAAAATTGAGGAGGCTGCAGCTCAAAAACAAGCTAAAATTGATACCGAAGAAGAAATTATTGTTGGAATTAACCGGTTTACCATCAACCATGAGGAGTCCTTTGAACTGCTCGAGGTGGATAATGCAAAAGTAAGAATACAACAAACCGAACGGCTTTCGATGCTTAAGAAAACGCGAAATCCAAATAAAGTAGAATCTAGCCTTGAAACCCTGAAAAGGATGGCAAATGAGCGTGGAAACCTCCTTGAAGGTGCTGTGGATTGTGCTTTAGCTCGGTGTACACTAGGTGAAATCTCCTTGGCTTTGGAACACGTTTTCGGTCGATATGAGGCCGATATAAAATCCATTTCTGGGGTTTATAAGAACTATGCTATGAATGATCCAATGTTTAAAGAGGCCGTCGAGTTATGCCATAAATTTTCGAAATTAGAAGGACGAAGGCCTAGAATATTAGTCGCTAAAATGGGACAAGATGGACATGACCGAGGAGCTAAAATTATCGCTACGGGTTTTGCTGATATCGGCTTTGATGTGGATATTGGGCCTTTATTTCAAACACCGGAAGAAGTTGCAAACCAAGCGATTGAAAACGATGTACATATTGTTGGAATTTCATCATTAGCTGCTGGACATAAAACACTCATTCCCTCCTTAATTAGGGAGCTAAACGCTTTGGGAAGGGGGGATATTCTCGTAATTGCAGGTGGCGTTATCCCTAAAAACGACTACGAGGAACTGTACCGAAACGGTGTTTTTGGTATTTACGGCCCTGGAACAAAGCTATCAACAGCCGCTAGTGAAATCCTAGAATTACTCATCAAAAGTCACAATTAAATTGTACCTTCGGCATAGATTTTGACCCCAGAAAAGATAAAACAATGAAAATCATTCCTTTTACATTACTACTCGTAATTAGCGGATTATCCCAAGCTCAAACGGTTGAATTCGCCGTCACCCCTAGGGTTGGACAACCCCTTCTTCCCAACGAAAAAGAAGATATAAAAGCCAAAAAATTCAAAGAAAATAACAACGTAGTTACCCTTAAAAACACGAGTGGTATTCGCGGGTGGCATCGTTGGCGTATTGGAAATGACACCGTTCCTGGGAAAAATTGGGAACTTATAAGTAAATCAAAGTCCGGTGATGAAATTAAAGTTGCTTTTAACAAAGTAGGAAACTATAGCGTGACGTTGACCGTTTTTAACTCAAAAGGAAGCGGGGACGATAAAGAAGAATTTGAATTCGAAGGGGAAATGGAAGACGCCATTACAATTAGGAACGTATATCCTGAACTTGCCGCCCTTTATGCCCAAAAACCTCGTCCCGATTATGTGAAGTTGATTAAAAAATCTGATGAATATCGGATAAAAGAAAAATACCGTACAGACCCAACACCTAACCTTTTCATGGCCAAAGGATTCTTTGGCATATTCAAAGACGGTAAGGTGCAAGAAGAAATTGAAAATCCATTCGAGGATGCTATTTCTGCTTTTGCTACAGCCAAAGAACTTGACTTAAACGGAATCATACAAGACGACGAGCATCAAGTTTTCCTCAATGAACTTGAAAAGGCCATTTTCTCTGATCACATTGAAGTTCAAATTGCGGTAAGTGAAAACGAGTTTGATCCAACAACACTCAAAATATCGGCGGAGGATATGGAAGATTTAATGGTACATATGGAGTACTATACCCAAGTTTCGTATTTCCCAGTAGCCGTAAACCTGTTACAAGCCTGTATCGAACAGTATAAAAACAATAAGAAAGGAGCAAAAGCGATTTGGGACGTTACAATACCTCAACTTGCGAAATATATCAAATTGGATGATGACACCCCATTCGGAAGTAAATTCACCGATGAAAATGGCAAGGTACTCATCGCTTCACCAGAGGATATGAAAGCGCTGAAATATGGCCTCATGTGGACCTCGTATTTGAAGTCCATGAGTGAAGAAAAAGCGAAAATCTGCAAATCCTTCCTTCGTCACACTGCACCGTGGTTTATTGACGATAAAAATTTCAGGGATTACTACGAAACGCAGTTTACCAAATGCGTTGAATAATCAACATCCCGATATGAATAATATTTTCACTGGGGAAAGATAATTCCTTTGTATTGTTCTACTTTTATCTTGTGAAAATAACCAATTTCTTTAAAAACAAATATTCCATTACGGTATTGATCTTTATGGGGTATGTTTTGTTTTTAGATGATATGGATGTCTTCACCATTATTTCTCATTTGAAAAAGAAGAAAGAATTATCTATCCAAAACCAACGCGTAACGGAGGAATTAACCAAAACTAGAACAACGTTAAATCAACTAGACTCCATTGCTTTTTATGAAGCGTATGCTCGTTCAAACAAATTTTACAAAAAAGCGAACGAGGATATTTTCGTAATTATTCCGAAAGACTAAGGGTTGTATTAGCACTTCGTATATAGTCCGGATAATAAAAAGATAAAATTTCTTCGAAAGAATACCCCTTTCGCGCCATACCCATTGCCCCCTCTTGACAAAGCCCTACCCCATGACCATAACCCCTACCTGTTAGATGAACCCCATCATCAAACATGGATACAGAAAAAAATGCGGACTTTAATTTATAATATTCACGAACATCACACATTGGGATTCCCAAGGAGGCATTAAATAAAAAAGGGCTACGATCTTCATTAATCCAGTTGAAATCTGATTTCAAATACGTACTGTCCATTGCGGAATTTTGTCCTTTTTCATAAAGCCATTTAGCCCAAACCTCTTTCGGAATTACAACCTCCCACTTGGCTTGCTTTGTATGTACGCAAAAGGTATCCTTTATGGAGGATAGCCCCTTCACTTTTTCTCTCCAAACATCAACAGGATCACACGTTTGACCACCACAGTTTGCACTATAAAACGTTGATGCAAGTTTAGCATCAGGAGTAAGCAATATCTGGCCCTTGGTTAGTTTTACCGCAGAATCAATGAGCATTGGACCATTTCGTTTGTGCAAGTAGGCTTGACAATGAACTTGGTTGCATAGGTTATACCCCTCTTTCTTATGCTTATTCCAATTTTTAAGCGCAAAAGTCCTGCTAATAATGGATTGAACCTTATAATATTCTAGACCTTGCCCTATGCCAGACTCCGATTCAACAACTCCTTCTAAATAGTCATCCATAGATAAACTATTGCACACCATTAGCCCTTTGCCATTATCTCTTATGCTGAAATCCCCCTCAAATGCTTTAGCTTTTACGCTTGGGTTTATGCCACTAAACTCTATATATTTATCCTGTTGAGTCCCTTCCAGCCGAATAGAACCTACTCCTTCATATCGAATTCCCTTAAAAATGATATCCATTTTCTGTTTAGGGGCGCGTGAAATTTCACAGGTACTAAAATGGTCTAAA
>JBJTWF010000099.1:0-10228 GCA_046081565.1 Flavobacteriales bacterium
GGACAATATATTATTGAGTACATTCAAGAATTAACCAGCGATGCAGGAGATGTATTTGCCAACAGTTCGAACGGAAACTATAGCGACATAAACCTTGGCGACACCTTGTATGTCTGTTATGGCGACACCGTAACACCAGGAATCCTATTGAATGGAATCGGACAATCTACCGCCTCGTTTCCATCGTGTATTTCGCCAGGATATGTTATTCACCAAAGCAATCCCGTTCCCAACCCCGTAATGAATTCAGGATTCACTTACATTGATAGCCTTCAAGGCAATGGTGTTTTTATCAATAATGGCAATGGTAGCGGATCATTTGGAAATCCTACGTTTAATACCTTGTATTACCTTTCTCCTGCCGCCGATCAACCAGCAAGTTGGGGGACGTTCAATTGCAGTACATCGACCGTTGAAAATGGAATTCCAGTAGTATACTTACAATCTCTTACCGCGAATTTTGCCTACAACAATAACACGTGTACTGTTACCTTTTCCGCAACGGGTGGAATGAATGCGTTTTCGGGGATGCCTTACACGTATAGCATAACAAACCCATTGGGTGCAATTGCTCAGACGGGAGCCATTAACCAGAACCAAGTGATAAATTATACGGGAGCCATAGCCGGAAATTATTCCGTTACTATCGGGGATGGTGCTTGTTCCCAAAACTATACCTTTGATGCCTCTGGATGTGCCACGCCGTGCCTTCCCGTAACGGTAAATATCAACCAAACAGCCTGCGCTGGAACCAGTGTTTTCTTACAAGGAGCATCACAGACCCAAGCCGGCACCTATATCGATTCTTTACTTACCCCATTGGGATGTGATAGCGTAATTATTACCCAACTGTCGTTTTTATCCCCCATTCCTCTTACCCAACAATCCATTAATATTTGTCCCGGAGGCAGTTATACCCTCAACGGCAATACCTATACTGTACCTGGAGCCTATTTAGACACGCTTGTTTCAGCAAACGGTTGCGATAGCGTAGTATTAACCAACTTACAATTTAATCCAACCTTGACCACGGTAGTGAATCAAACCATCTGTTCGGGATCAAGTTTTATCTTTAACGGAAATTCGCTATCTGTTGAAGGAATCTACACGGACACATTGAGTGCCGTTGGAGGTTGCGATTCAGTAGTAGTGCTTGCCCTTTACATCAACCCAGCGATAAGTCAAAATATCACGGTCACCATTTGTGAAGGCGAAAGTTATGCTTTTGGTGGAGAGAATTTAACCGCAAGCGGCATTTATATCGATTCATTGACCACGGCTTCTGGTTGCGACTCCCTGAGTATTCTCGAACTTTCCGTGGCAACCTGTTCCGGGGATTTTGAAATTTCAAACCTCCTTACACCGAACGGTGATGGTCAAAACGATACGTGGAAAATTGACAACCCAAATCAAATCAGTGGATGTGAGGTTAAAATTTACAACCGTTGGGGTCAACCCCTCTACGAAACAAGCGATTACCAAAACGAATGGGATGGCACCAAGAACAATGAGCCCTTACCGGATGGAGTGTATTTCTATTCGATTTCATGTGGAGACAAAAACTACACGGGTGCCATTAATTTATTAAGACTTAAAAAATAATTCCCATGAAAAGAAATACCACACTCGCTTTCGTTCTATTGGCCATGGGAAGTATATTTTCCCAACAGATGCCGCAGACTTATTTGTACACCTACAATGCCTTTATGCTTAATCCAGCATATTCAGGAATTAATAATTGCACGGAACTTTCGGTAGCACACCATAACCAATGGATAAAAATTGAAGGGGCCCCCATTACAAATTACCTTACCGTATCCACCCGACTCGGTAGGAAACTAGGCGTTGGCGGTCAATTTATGTTTGATAAAATCGGTATGTTACAACAGTTTTCGGGACTTGGTAATGTTTCATATGGATTTTTAGAAGGCAAACATACCTTGCGATTAGGCTTATCCTTGGGGTACAATAATTATCGAGTAAACCCGAATAGTGCATTGGTTTTTGATCCGAATGATCCCATTGTGAATGGAGGAAACCAAAGTGCGGGTTCCTTTACCTCCGATCTCGGCATCCTGTATCGCAAGCAAGAGCTTGAGTTATTTGCCAGCGTAAAACAACTGTTAAAAACCTATTCCAATTTTGGGTACACGAATTTACCAGGTTACGGCCAACGCCCACACCTAATGGTCGGTGCTGGATATCATATAACATTATCTCCCCAATGGGGACTACGACCAAACGTTTTAGTAAAAAATATTAACAACGTGACCCAAGCCGATGTGAACGCCGACTTTGACTTTAAAAAATTCCTACATGTTGGTGTAGGATTCAGGACCTCTGTGGGAATGATTGCCCGAGCAGGAATTCTTTTAAAGGAACGCTTCTTTTTTGGTTATGCCTACGAAGCGCCTATGGCAAATATGGCCTCATACAGTACCGGTTCACATGAAATGATGCTACGAATGACGCTATGTAAACCAGAGAAAAAAACAAAAACCATGGCAAAGGTGGATACCGTGCGAATTGAAACCCTTCGGGTAGACACTGTTTTTATCACCCAAATAGATACCGTTGTGATAGAGAACCCTTCGAAGGGTATGGAAACGCCCAACGTTCCCATGGGATCCTTGGAAAAATCCATTTTGTTTGAATTCGATAAGGCCTTAGTCCGAAAAGAAAGCTACGGGGAGCTTCAAAGTTTAGTGAATTTACTTCAAGTTAATCCTTCACTGAAATTGAGTTTGGAAGGCCATACAGATGCCATGGGATCTGAAAGTTATAATATCAATCTTTCAAAAAACAGGGTCAATGCTGTAAAAGATTTCTTGATTTACAATGGCATTCCGCAGGAGCGAATAATCATTGAACACCATGGAGAAACAAAACCTAAGCAAAGCAATGAAACAACCCAAGGTAGACAAAGCAATCGCCGAGTTGATATTCGAATCCTAGAATAATGCTAGATGTTCATATCCTAATTCCAAGAAACAACACTTCGCATGCGATTCGTTTTTGTTAATTTCTTTTGTACCTTTACGTTAACTTTAAAATCAATCGTATGAAAAAATTAGTACTAAGTTTATTTTTCGGAGCTTCAATCGCTTCAATGAATGCTCAAATCATCACCAATGGTGATTTTGAACAACCGGCAACACCCCTTTTACCCGGAGTAGTTACCGATTGCCCAGGATGGGGACTAGGATTTTACACCATGGAAACGTCAAGTCCATACCAAGGATCGCAGTCAGCAAAATTAATAACCATTGTTGATGCAGCTACGGCGGCGGCCATTCAGTGGCCAACGGATACCCTTGCGGGAATCATGCAGCAGGAATACACCTCGGCCATTGCCAATGCCGGAAACCTAACCTTGAATTTTGCCTATAAGCACAGCGTTGCCGCAGGAGATTCAGCCATTGTCATCTGTCAGATAGCTGATACAATGGGTGCTGGACCCAACGATGATGTATTGCTTTATCAAGCCTATGGCGTATACACTGGGAATGCGAATGCGTGGCAAACCGCTTCTATTCCAATGACTCCAATTCCAGGATCCATGGGAAATGCAAACTATGCTATTGTTTTAGCTACCTCATCAATTGGGGCTGCCTTTGGTACCAACCCAGGTACTCCTAACAGCACGTTGTGGTTGGATAACGTTTCGTTGACTGGCGGTGCTAATGTAATTGAATTAACGGCCTCTGTAAATGTTTACCCAAATCCAACGAATGGTGCCTTAACCTTTGATGCTTCTGAAGCGATTTCAGGGGTTGAAATCTACGGAATGGATGGTAAGTTAGCAATGAGTGCAACAACTACCAACGTGGACATTTCTAACCTACCCAACGGAATCTATCATTACAGCGTAATGACGGTTTCTGGAAAGGTATTGAAAGGAAAAGTTTCAAAAATCTAAGGATTTACGATTAAACGGATTAAAGCTCGCTTCGGCGGGCTTTTTTTTTAGATGTCTTTTCCATAGGAATGAATATCCCCATGGTTTTCTTCGATTTGGTCTTTAACAAATTGAACCGACTTAGCCAGCATAAATATATCTGGGGTGGAAAACTGCTTAAGCCACAACCAGCTTTCTTCGTTGTGATCAATTGCACGCCCCAAATGAAACAACAGGTCAAATTGGTTCTCCATAAGCCAATGTTGAGCCGATTCTAATCCTTCCGCCCCATTTATCATCGCCATTAAATGGGCATAACCATTTTCCATCAACCAATCCCTAGATTCCTGAACAAGAAAAATAGCATTCGTGGCATGAAATAATTCCAAATATCCATTTTCCTTTAACCAAAGTTGTACAACCTTATCTCCTTCAACCGCTTTGGTCCACAATAAAATCGCGTGAGGAGAATAATTAATGGATTTTAATCCAACCTCTTTGGGCTTATCTTCCTTTGCTTTTTTAGAAAACCATTTCCGTAACATACTAGAAAAACCAGAGCCCCATAAAAATTGCAACAAAAACACAGATCAAATCGACCAAAAGCATGGTTGCTAAGGTATAGCGGGTATTGGTAACCCGAATGGATCCAAAATACAAAGCAACAACATAGAATGTTGTTTCCGCACTGCATTGAAAAATACAAACTAATCTACCGGTTAAGGAATCTGGCCCATGAATGGACATAGCATCGAGCATAAAACCTCTAGACCCGCCAGAACTGAAAGGTCTAAGTAAAGCAACAGGTAGCGAATCGGTAATATCCTGAGCAACTCCAGCCTGCAAAAATAGCCAAGAAATCCCTCCCGAAATAAGCTCAAACAATCCGCTGTTTCGCAACAGGGAAATGGCCACCATAATTCCCAATATATATGGAAATACCGTTACCGCAGTATTCATACCATTTCGCGCTCCAACCACAAAAGAGTCAAAAATATTGGTCTGTTTTTCCGTAAAGTGCTTTTCTTTCAAAAAGGCATACAAGAGTATAATTAAAATGATACCCAACAACAAAATCGAGGAAAAATTTGATGTAAATTGATTTTTACCAATGATGTCCAACCTTCCAATGTAAAAAAGTAAGCCTGTTATCGCCGAAAGAATAACCATTAAGGTAAGGATAACCATTCCACTAAAAACCTTGATTTTTTGCCTAAATGCTACAATTAAAAGGGCGGCCAAGGTCCCAATGAACGAAGTAATGATGCAAGGTAGCATGACATCCGCAGGATTAGAAGCATGGGCTGCTGCTCGATATCCGATGATGGAAGTTGGAATTAACGTAAGTCCAGCGGCATGCAAACACAAAAACATGATTTGCGCATCGCTCGCACGGTTTTTATCCGGATTTATTTCCTGTAAGCTTTCCATCGCTTTAAGTCCAAAAGGCGTTGCCGCTGAATCAAGACCGAGAAAATTAGCCGAAAAATTTAACGTCATGTAGGAAATGCTCGGATGGTTCTCAGGAACAGACGGAAAAATCTTGGTAAAAAAAGGACTTAACCGTTTCGCGAGGCGATCAGAGGCACCTGAATCCACCAAAAGCTGCATTAATCCAGCAAAAAAGGCCAAGGTCGCCACCAAGGGTAGTATGATATCCATTATGGTGTTTTTCGCGGTCTCAATCATCCCGTCCACCTTCTGTTTACCACTCGTTATCTTTACCAATCGTTGCGCTACGCCGACGGAGGTACCCTCTTTTAAAGGCGTGACCTCATACGTAGTATCTACATCCTTACGGTATTTATCTACAACGATTTTACCCGTCTCACTGCGTTCCAACGAATCACGGAATTCCTTTGGAAAGTCTTGGAGGTATGCTTCTTTAATGACAATGGGATTATCTTTTTTCCCAGTAATCGCAAAATCCAAGCTGTAATGCTTTTGGGTTAGGGAACCTACTAGAATGAAAAAGATAGATGAAACGAAAATTATAAGCCAAAACCTACTAAGTACCATAGGTACGAAGATCGAATATTTTTTTATTGAAAAGTATGGGCGAACAAAATGATATCAACAAGCTTTTGAATATTATACTTTTTTCCATTGTCTAGCAAACAATCTACCTACCTTCATGTTTTTTTCAAATGATTCACGTATTTCACTCGGCTGATTCCCGCGGCTTTGCCAACAATGGTTGGTTACAAGCCAATCATTCCTTCAGTTTTGCGTCATGGTTTAATCGGAATCGAATGCATTTTGGTGCGCTTCGTGTGCTCAACGACGACGTTATTGCCCCTGGCATGGGATTCGGGCAACATCCCCACGACAACATGGAAATCATTACCATTCCATTAACAGGATCGTTGAAACACGAGGATAGTATGGGCTTTTCAGAGGTAATTCATGCCGGAGAAGTTCAGGTGATGAGCGCTGGAACCGGAATTTATCACAGCGAATTTAACGCGAGTGCCACCGAAGAAATCAATCTATTTCAACTTTGGATTTTTCCCAATAAGAAAGACGTAACGCCGCGCTACCAACAGCTTTCCTATTCCCCTTCCGACATGAAGGATTCCTTTTTACCATTGGTTACTCCAGATGCAACGGATGAAGGGCTTTGGATTCACCAACAGGCTTGGATTCATATGATAGATATGTCGGCCAATTGCCGTCGAACATACCAGCTAAAACAAGCCAACAATGGGGTATACTGTATGAACATTGAGGGTAAAAAAATTATAGAACAACAGCCTTTAACTTTCCGGGATGCTCTAGGCATATCGGAAACGGACCAATTTGAGATTTTAGCCGAAGAGCCAGGTCGTTTGCTCCTCATCGAAGTACCCATGAATTTTTAATAACACTATGAACCAACTCCTTATCGATTCCCTACAATGGCGATACGCCACCAAAAAGTTCGATTCCGAAAAAATAATTGCGGAACACGATATCAAAACCTTGCTAGATACAATCCAACTCACTCCTTCCTCTTATGGTTTGCAACCGATTAAAGTTCTCGTCGTTGAGAATAAAGCCCTTCGAACGGAAATTCAGCCGATTGCGTGGAACCAAGCACAAGTGGTGGACGCATCCCATTTAATTATCTTTTGCCATTACACGCACATCGATGATATCTATGTGGATCAACACGTCCAATTAATGGCTAACACAAGGAATCAAGCGATTGAGAAACTCAATGGATTCGGTAACCATGTTAAGGGTGCGCTTACGCAAATGGAAGCGAGCCACATGAGGCATTGGACTGCAAAACAAACCTACATTGCTCTTGGGCAATTGCTTCTCGCTTGCTCCCTGTTGAAAATTGATGCAACCCCAATGGAAGGATTTGATGTCCAAAAGTTGAACGAATTGTTAAAATTGGACCCGAAGAACCTGTCGGCATCCTTGCTCTGCCCCATCGGATACCGTCACGAAGAGGATGCCTATGCAAGCCTAAAAAAAGTAAGAAAGCAGCACACGGATCTTTTCGAATTTCATTAAGGGTTACTTGTTCAAAGAACCAAACTTTTTCGCTAAGGATTTGTACCTTTGAGCCATGAGGAATTTTATAACGCTCTGTGCTGTTTTCGCCATGGGTTATCTTGCTTTTGGGCAAATGACATGCAGTCAATCCGATCGACAAACCATACGAGAAATTCTTGAGGCCGACAAAAAGGGTAGCTTCAATCCATCGATTCAAAAACATTTGCCGCTTACACAGGTAAACCACCTCTGGCATCTTTCGTTTTTAGCGAAAACCAACCGCGAATTCAACCGCGAATCATTTGAAAAACAGGGACTTCTTGTTGGCCACCCCATCAATGGCATTGTCAGCGTAAAAATCCCTATACATTCGTTAGCAAAAATAGACCAATTTCAAGGCATTGAGTACCTTAGTTTAGCGCATAAAATGGATCCACAATTGGATAAAGCGGTTAAAGACGTTCGGGCAGATAGCGTTCATGTTGGCATCGGATTACCGCAAGGATTTCAAGGAAAAAATGTAATTATTGGCGTTACCGACTGGGGATTTGACTACACGCATCCTGTCTTTTACGATTCGCTTTTAAATCAAACCCGAATCCTGGCTGCATGGGATCAATTCAAAACGTCTGGACCTCATCCAACTGGGTTTAATTACGGGACCGAATACCAAGGGGCTCTTTCGCTATTAGCGGCAGGGGGAGATACCGCAAACATCTACAGCTATTCCACCCACGGAACGCATGTCGCTTCTATTGCCGGAGGTACCGGAGCAGGCACCGCCTACCGTGGACTCGCATACGATGCTAATTTTCTTTTTGTCACCTTTTTAGTAGACGAAGCTGCGGTTTTAGATGCTTGGGATTGGATGTACCAAAAGGCTCAAGCACAGGGGAAACGGCTGGTTATAAATATGAGTTGGGGACTGTATCATTTTGGAACCCTCGATGGACAATCTTTATTAAGTCAAGCGATTTCCGCCTACACTGATTTAGGTGTTGTCTTCGTGAATTCAGCAGGGAACAATGGAAATGTAAATTTTCATTTGAAAAAAACCTTTAGTGCAGATGAATTAAAATCAAAAATTGACTTTTATTCTTACGCTGCCAATGCAAATATGTGGGGGCAAAGCATACATGCTTGGGGAGAGGTGGGACACGCGTTCGCCAACGGAATCATCGTTAAAAACAATTCGAATTTGACCCTTGCTGAGTCCCCTTACTATCACACCGACACTACCCAAAACTACATCGACACCTTTCTCATCGCGGGTACTGATACCGTTTTCTACAATGTAAGTGCTGACTCTGCGCACCCCTTGAACCAAAAGCCACAAATGAGGCTGCGCGTGAAGTGTACAAATACTTCCCTTAAAGTTTTACTTAAATCTACGGCTGCTTCAGGCACCGTTCATTATTGGAACGTTACTGAATTGACCAACGACGTCGGTAATTGGGGGATGGCCTTTTCGTATGCTGGAACGGGAACCACCCCAGGCGATTCGGATCACGGAATTTCAGAGCCTTCCTGTTCCGACGATGTCATCAGTGTGGCTGCTTATGCCCCATCCTACCAGACGCCTGGAGGGGCTACGGTCGGCGGAGGACTTGCTAGCTTTTCGAGCCACGGACCTAGATACGACGGTACAATGAAACCAGACATAGCCGCACCCGGCGTTTCCATTGCGAGTGCCATTTCCTCGTTTACCGATGCTCCGTATACTTCCGTTGGATCCATGAATTTTAATAACACAACATACCATTTTGCAAAATTTTCAGGTACCTCAATGGCTGGACCCGTGGTGGCTGGTATATGCGCTCTAATTCTGGAAGCCAATCCCTGGTTGAGTGCAAGCCAAGTGAAACAAATTCTCATGGAAACTGCACGAAGTGACAATTTTACAGGAACTATTCCCTTGCTTGGAAGCCCCTTGTGGGGCATGGGAAAGGTCAATGCATACGCCGCGGTTAAAGCAGCACTGAACCTGGTTCAAATTCCCGAGAAAACCTTAAACAACCCGTGGACCGTATACCCAAATCCCGTTTCAGAATCATTACACTTCTCGGTTACCCAAACGGTACCGTCCAAATGTTGGCTTATCGACGAATGCGGAGAGCGCTATGAATTGAACATACAAAACGAATCCGTGAACGTTAAACAACTTGCTCCCGGAAAATACATTTTACAGCTCTTCCTAGACGGTAAAATGCAATCCGAATCCTTCGTTAAAATCAACTGATGGGGTTGTTCATTGAAGAAATAACATCGACGGAACTGTCGATTGTACGTGATCTTTCCCATGCTATTTGGCCCATTTGTTACGCGAACATCATTACCGAAGCGCAAATCAAGTACATGTTGGAGAAAATGTATTCTTTGCCTGCCCTCGAAACGGCACATAATGACGGGCAAAGGTTCTTACTTGCTTATCTGGATTCAAAACCCGTGGGATATGCAGGATTTGAGATTGAACCGCCTGACATGAACCATTGCAAGCTGCATAAGCTTTACGTGCTTCCGAACCTTCACGGCTCTGGCATCGGCAAAGAACTTCTGATGAAAACCCAAAACTTGGCCGACGCATCCAACTGTCAATCGATGTTTCTTCAGGTGAATAAAAAGAATCCTGCCGTTCAATTCTACCAAAAAATGGGAATGTACGTTCGTGAGGAGGTTGTTTTCGACATCGGTAACGGATTTGTAATGGACGACTTCATCATGCAACTTGATTGGTGAAAATTAGTACCTTCGCGCTATGTTGAAAATTGACATGCACACCCACATTCTGCCGAAAACCATGCCCAATTGGACGGAGAAATTTGGGTATGGAAAGTTCATTCATTT
>JBJTWF010000100.1:0-2426 GCA_046081565.1 Flavobacteriales bacterium
ACAATTGCCTTTCATGAGGCAGGGCATGCGACGATCTCATGGTTATTGCAATATGCACCACCCCTCGTAAAAGTCACCATCGTTCCAAGGGGTCAATCCCTGGGCGCTGCATGGTATTTACCAGAGGAACGGAGCATTACAACAACCGAGCAACTTTTAGATCAAATGTGTTCCGCTTTAGGGGGGCGAGCTTCAGAACAAATCATGTTCGATAAAATAAGCACGGGTGCTTTGAGTGATTTAGAAAAAGTTACGAAACAGGCGTATGCCATGGTGAGTATTTACGGATTGAACAAGCGACTAGGCAACCTTTCGTATTACGATTCTCAGGGTCGAGATTACTTTACTAAACCGTATTCTGAAGATACGGCGAAAATGATCGATGAGGAGGTGTCCTCATTAATTGAAAACCAATATCAACGCGCGTTGGAAATCTTGAGGTCCCATAAAGATAAATTGGAAGCCTTAGCGCAAAAATTATTAACGGATGAGGTAATATTTAAGGAAGATTTGGAACATATCTTTGGAAAGCGTCCTTGGGATATTTCGAATGAAGTGGCTCCTATAGAGGCAGAAGCGGAACAAGAAAGTACCTTAACGAATCCAGATGAAGAGGCGCATAATGCCCCCTCCGATCCCTCTGAACGATCGAATCCCGTAGAAAACGAATAATTATTTTTGTATTTTTCTGGGATGAAAAACCTTGCATTACGCAGCCTAACCGGTGGTCTCTTTGGTCTCGTGGTTATCTCCACTGCCTGGTCCCCCCTTTCCATTCAATGCGTTGTATTCGGCCTATTTATGTTGCAAGGACTACGGGAGTTTTATCGTTTAGCTGAAAAACGCCAAGACCCCAACGTGATCATAGGAATGACTTCTGGTCTTTTGGTATATGTTTTTCTGTGTTTAAAACCATTCGGCTACTTCCAAGAAACCCATTGGGTAATGCTCTTTCCTTTTGTATTGCTTACAGGCGTTATTGAGCTTTGGCGAAACAGTAAAACTCCTCTTGAAAATTTTGCCTTGTATATGCTCGGTTTGATTTATATCACGGTTCCCATGTTCCTGCTCGTCACCCTTTCTCAAGAAACGTTTGGCGATATGCCCTTAAGTATAGGGATGTTTGCTTTAATTTGGACCAATGACACCTTTGCTTATTTGAGTGGGATGGTATTTGGGAAGCGTCCGCTATTTGAAAGAATTTCACCAAAAAAAACTTGGGAGGGTACAATCGGAGGTGTGGTAGCAACAGCCGGAGTCGCATGGATCCTGGGGCATTGGCAGCAAGCTGACCGCAGTGATTTTTGGCTTATTTCCGGAATTCTTATATCTGTTTCTTCGATTATAGGGGATTTACTTGAATCGCTATTTAAACGCAGTGCAGGGGTGAAAGATTCTGGTAATATATTACCGGGACATGGAGGAGTCTTGGATCGTTTTGACGCCGTTTTACTATCGGCCCCCTTCTTTTATTCGTGGTATATGTTATATTTTAATTAGTACTTTTGTCGGGTGAAATTTCATAAAGAGGGTCGAATAATAATGGGAATAACCTTCCTATTAACCCTAGGATTTAATGGGATACTTTGGCGCTTTCTTGAACCATGCCTTCCTTTTATCCTTTGCCTAGGGTTAAGCATTTTATCCCTATTTTTTTTAATCCTTATTGTCCAATTTTTTAGGGTTCCCTATCGAAGGATAGCGGGCGATGAACCATCAGTAATCTGTCCGGCCGATGGAAAAATTGTTGTCATTGAGCGTGTTTTTGAACCTGAATTCCTCAAGACAGAATGCCTACAAATTTCCATATTTATGTCCCCGTTGAACGTACATGCAAACTATACCCCTGTTGGTGGAGAGGTTATTTATAAAGCCTACCATCCTGGGCGTTATTTAGTGGCGTGGCATCCTAAAAGTTCTACAGAAAACGAACGTACAACCTTGGTCATAGAAACCCCAAAGAAGGATCGAGTGCTTGTTCGGCAAATTGCAGGTGCCCTAGCCCGCAGAATTTGTTTTTATCCTGAAATGGGTACAGCCATGGAACGAGGGATGGAATTTGGATTTATAAAATTTGGCTCTCGGGTGGATGTATTCCTACCAGTACATGCCAAAGTATGTGTAAACATTGGTGATTTAGTGAAAAACCGAGAAGATGTTTTAGCCATACTGGATTAATGTTTATATTTACAAAAAACTAACACATATGAAAAAAATAGCATTAATCCTTGCATTGGTTGCCTTTAGTGGTGGTATTGCGACCCAAGTTTACGCTGCCTCTACCTCTGTAAAAAAAGAAATCAGAGAGGACGACAAAAAGAAGAAAAAGAAAAAGAAAAAAGCATGTTGTTCGGCTACAGCTACCGAGCAGAAGAAATGTTGCTCTAGCGGTGGTCAAGCAAAAACCAGCGGTTGTACAGAAAAGC
>JBJTWF010000101.1:0-6398 GCA_046081565.1 Flavobacteriales bacterium
GATCCAAAGCCAATTCGGCAACAAGGCATTTGCAGGATCGCGAAACATCATTCCTACGTTAGTTGCATGTTCCTTACTCGAATAAAAATCGGTATAATCCCCAACATTTACTGGCAATAACATGCGTACTTTATCTGCGGAACGGCAAATCTTAGTTTGATCCTCCCGATGGTTACGCAAAGGGGAATTTTCCGAAGAAAAAAGTTCTGAAATTCGATTGCGCAAGGCACGGTTGGATTGCTTCCCTTTTTTCATCATGGCGTTTAAGGTAAGCGTCTTAAAATCTTCAACGGAAAATGATAGCCCTTCCAAGTAACCATGTTCATGGAGCGCAGCGAGGTTGATGATATGGTCTCCTATTCGAGTGGCAACAAATCCTTCATTCTCTTGGGTGGAAGCCACGCCAAAAGGAAGGTTTTGAATGGGAAAATCGCTGTTCGGTGGAACCTCTAGCCAACTGGTTAAAGAGGGATTGTTTGCTGAAATCATGGTGTACAAATTAAACGTTAAACCGAAAATGCATGATATCTCCGTCGGAGACGGTATATTCTTTACCTTCCACCTTAAACTTCCCGACTTCTTTCACTGCGGCTTCGGATCCATAATGGGTAAAATCCTCATACTTCATTACCTCGGCACGAATAAAACCCTTCTCAAAATCGGAATGAATTACCCCTGCCGCTTGGGGAGCGGTAAACCCTTTATTGATGGTCCAGGCTCGCACTTCCTTCACCCCTGCAGTAAAATAGGTTTGTAAGTTTAAGAGGGCATACGCAGAACGAATCAAACGATTGACACCTGGCTCTTCCAAGCCAAGCTCATCCAAAAACAACTGACGTTCTTCGTAACTTTCTAATTCCGTAATATCTGCTTCTATCTTGGCTCCAATAACTAGCACTTCTGCATTCTCATTGGCAACCGCCTGGCGAACCCGTTCTACGTACATATTTCCGGAGAGAACCGAAGACTCGTCAACATTACATACATACATGACTGGTTTTGAGGTGATTAAATTAAAGCGTTTAATAAGTTCCGTATCGCTGGTATCAAAACCGAGTCCCCGTACGGAAATGCTTTGTTCTAATCCCTCTTTAATTTTGAGTGCTAATTCATTTTCTTTTAACGCTTCTTTATCGCCTGATTTAATTACCCTCGCTAAGCTTTGAATTTTCTTTTCTATGGTTTCAAGGTCTTTTAATTGAAGTTCAATATCAATGATTTCTTTATCACGAATGGGATTAACACTTCCATCGACATGAACAATGTTTCCGTCGTCAAAGCAACGTAGTACATGTAAAATAGCATCCGTTTCCCGGATATTCGCTAGAAATTGATTCCCTAATCCCTCCCCCTTGGAGGCCCCTTTAACTAACCCTGCAATGTCCACGATCTCCATGGTTGCTGGCACGACGCGCTCAGGATTAACAATCGCCTCTAATTTTTCTAACCGTGGGTCAGGGACTGAAATCGTTCCAATATTTGGTTCAATGGTACAAAAAGGAAAGTTGGCTGACTGAGCTTTAGCATTGGAAAGGCAATTAAAAAGCGTTGATTTTCCAACGTTGGGTAACCCGACAATTCCACACTTCAGAGACATACGCGACAATTTTTAACCAAATAAATGGCAATGGTTGATAAAATATTTAATATTACGCAAAATTAAGAAATTAATCGTGGCACATCACCCCTACGCTCGCTTCCTCATCGCACTTTCCTTTGTAACCAAAGCGTTATGTGCGCTGGGACAAAACAACGAGGTTTTTATTCGAAAAATCTTTGATGAATCCTTGTTAAGAGGACACGCGTATGAAGATTTACGCTCCCTTTGTAAGGACATTGGTCCAAGGCTATCCGGCAGCTCTGAAGCCGACATGTCCATTCGATGGTCGGAACACAAAATGAAAAGCTATGGTTTTGACACCGTGATGCTTCAACCCATTATGGTTCCCCATTGGGAACGCGGTAATCCTGAAACGGCTTGGCTAACGCTTGGCAATAAAAGCATTGAAAAACTTTCCCTTCGCGCGTTGGGAGGATCCATAGGTACGCAAGGATTGCTCGAAGGTAAGGTGGTATTATTCAACCACCTCGACGACCTCAAAAAGGCGAATAAGGCCGAAGTTGAGGGGCGTATCGTTTTTTTAAATCAACCCATGAATGCAGCCGAAATTCAAACGTTTAAAGCGTATGGAGCCTGCTACCCCATTCGGGGAAATGGAGCGGTTGAGGCAGCCAAACTAGGCGCTAAAGCCGTAATCATTCGGTCGCTAGGCTTATCGGAAGATGATCATCCTCATACGGGAAGCATGCAATATGACAGCGCTGTTCCCAAAATTCCTGCCGCCGCTTTATCGATAAAAGATGCCAACCGATTAGCCGCTTTATGGTCACAAAACAGCGAACTTCAATTTTCCATGGAAATGGATTGTCGTACCTTACCCGATGTTGCCTCGTTCAACGTCATCGGTGAACTCAAGGGAACTAAAACACCGAGTGAGTACATCACCATTGGGGGTCATTTAGATTCGTGGGATCAAGGGGAAGGGGCCCACGATGATGGTGCCGGTGTTATCCATTGTTTGGAAGCGTTACGGATTTTGAAAACCTTGGGCTACCAACCCGAACACACCCTTCGCGTTGTATTTTTCATGAACGAAGAAAACGGAAACAAAGGGGGGAAAACCTATGCCTCTTGGGTAAAAGCCAATCATGAAAACCATCTGGCGGCCCTCGAGAGTGACCGGGGTGGATTTACGCCGCGAGGTTTCGGATGCGATGGTAGCGAAAAAACCTTTCGAACGTTCCAACGCTATGCTCCGCTTTTTGAAGCGTATGGGTTACACGTTTGGGAGAAAGGCGGTGGAGGAGTGGATATCGGTCCGCTAAAAGATAGCTTCCCTGAAATATCCCTTTTTGGTTTTATTCCTGATTCACAACGCTATTTCGATTTCCATCACGCCGAAAGCGACGTTTTTGAAAACGTCAACAAGCGAGAATTAGAACTTGGTGCCGCCGCTATAGCCTCTTTCGTCTATTTAATGGATAGCGACCTTTTTCCTTAGCTTACGCTGTTTTTAACTCGGACGATTCGAGGGCTTGTCCAATGGCGGATTTATCAAGTCGAATTTTGGTTCCTTCCGAACTAATAAGCACTGTAGATTCCGCTACCTCTAGTATTTTACCGTGGATTCCTCCGATGGTAACAATTTTATCCCCGGCTTGAAGGCTTTCACGAAACTTCTTCTGTTCTTTTTGCTTTTTCATGTTCGGGCGAATCATAAAAAAGTAAAATACAACGATCATTAATACGATCATTAATAACGAGGATAAAGGACTACCGCCTTGGGCGCCTGCTAACATAAGGGTGTTCATGGTTTTTGTTTTTACGTAATTAATTTATTTTTCCAGTAATCGTCAAAATCTTAGTTTCAGCCGTATTGGTCGTTAGGCTAATGCTTTTATTTATTTTTTTTGAAGATAGTTCTTTTGTATTCACCGATGCTTCCAGTACGTACGTTCCTCCTGGTTTGATGGGCTCGGAAGGTTTCTTCGCAACCGTGCATTTACAGCTGGGGTTTACATCACCGATGATGAGGTCAATATTTCCCGTATTCGTCAGTACGAATTTTGCTTTCACCAATTCTCCTTTTACCACACTACCTGCATTAAAGGATGTGCCTTCGACTTTTTTACCGTTGCTATAAAGTGCCTCTACCTTCATGGTCGTTTTATCGTCCATGGAAGGCGCATCGCAAGAAGCCAATCCAACTAAAATTCCTAAGCCAATTAAAAGTGTTTTCATCGGTATTCGTTTAATCCATTAACCCACGACCGGTTTTGAGTAGACGTTTGTTTTGCTTTAATTCCACGACCATTTTATCCAAGATTCCGTTGATAAAGATATTACTTTTCGGTGTTGAGTAGAATTTAGATATTTCTATATATTCGTTAATCGTTACTTTGGTAGGGATACTGGGGAAGAATAGAAATTCTGACAACCCCATTTTCAAAAACAAAAGGTCCATTTTCGCGATTCGGTCCATTTCCCAGTTATCCGTCAGGCGTTCGATTAAGGCTTCATGTTCATCGTTATGTTCGATGGTCTTTTTCAATAAATCGTGAATAAATGTCGATTCGTCATCCTGGTCTTTAAATAAAGGCAACGGTTCGAATGCTTTCCCTTGTTCCATGGATTTAATACTCTTCAACACCATAGAACAACATAAATCAAGATCGTCCATCCAATATATGCTTCGGTCCTCAAAAAAATGGTAAAGAAAAGGGGAATTGGCTATTTCATCCTTAAAAAGTTGCAACACATATTTTCGGTCCTGTTCCCAATCGTTCGTCCCATCCATCATGTAAAGCGCATAATTTTCTGATGACAAAACGTTTAAGAAAAGCTTCCTGAAAATCTCCTGGTTTTCTGCACCCGACCAATTTACCTTTCGTTTGGATGCGATTGCGTTTAAGGACTCGGAACCAATAATTTTTTCCATAACAGGATTCGAAACAAAACGCAAATTCGGATTTAAATCTTCTTGGGAAGGACGCAACTTCTTCCTTCGGTCCTCGATTTTGTTTTCAGCCGCTCGGACCAAGGGTTCGAACGCAAGCAACAAAAAGAGATACATATCATACAACCGCTCAACCGAAAGCGTCAATTCTTTATCAGCCTTCAACCAATCCTTTTCCTCGGATTGATAGTAGGCGTAAAGCATTTGTAGTACTTTAATCCTTAAATGGCGGCGATTTAACATGAATTACAGGTTTAATCCTCCTCTTGCTAATATCCGTTCTTCAGCCATTTGATTCGCCAATTCATAGGAGGGTCTGTTTTCAGCGTTAGCGCGTTGGAGAATCGTTAATATGGTTTGGTAAATTTCGCCTGCTTTTTGGTGAGACCATTCCAAACTGTTCCCTGAAACTTCCGAAAAACAGTTGATTACGCCACCCGCATTGATAGCAAAATCGGGTGCGTAACAAATACCCCGTTCCATCAATATTTTACCGTGTCGCTTTTCATCGGCTAATTGGTTATTGGCTGCGCCGGCAATAATGGAACAGTTCAGTTGACTGAGGGTTTCATCGTTGATGGTAGCGCCCAAAGCACACGGAGCGTAAATATCCATGTCCAACGTATAAATTTCAGTCGGCGGCACCACGGTAGCGCCATACGTTGCTGATACCGTGCGCAAGGTTTCTTCGTGAATATCGGTAATATACACCGTTGCTCCTTCCTCCGTTAAATGTTTTACCAGGTATTGCCCCACATGCCCCACGCCTTGAACGGCCACGCGTTTTCCTGCAAGGCTATCGGATCCAAATTGTACCTTGGCACACGCTTTCATACCCATATATACCCCATACGCCGTGACAGGGGATGGATCTCCGCTTTTCCCTGGAAGTCCAACCACATGAGACGTTTCTTTGGAAACATGAACCATGTCCTCTGGTGAAATACCTACATCTTCCGCAGTAATATATTTCCCCGAAAGGCTTTGAACAAACTGCCCAAACCGACGGAAAAGGGCTTCTGATTTCATGGTACGTGCGTCTCCAATGATGACGGCTTTTCCTCCCCCCAAAGCAAGGCCACTGATGGCATTTTTGTAGGTCATACCGCGCGAAAGTCGAAGCACATCACGAAGCGCATCTTGTTCGTTTTGATATGCCCACATGCGTGTGCCTCCCAATGCCGGACCTAGTACGGTGTTGTGAACAGCGATAATTGCTTTTAAACCGGATTGAGAATCGTTACAGAACAAAACTTGTTCGTGGCCCATGTTGGACAAATGGAATAAAATCCCATCGACTTCTTCTATGGTTTGATGTAAACTTTCAGCCATCTTTTCTCCCAATTAGATTTAAACTTGCTTCGCTTAGAAATCTTACCTTTGCGCCTAAATACGCCCGCAAAAATAGAAAATAAATCCCATGAAGGCCTTACGGAGTTTGAATAAATATTTCTGGAAATATAAATGGCATTTTTTCCTTGGCATTGGCTTTACCATTACAAGCAATTACTTTGGCGTAAAAATGCCCGCCTATGTCAAACAATCGATTGACGACCTTCAACACACAAATATTAATCCTACCATAGAAAGCGCATTATGGCTGGCTGCAAAGATGGGGGGCTTTTACCTTCTATTGTCTTTTATGAAAGGGTTTTTCCTTTTCCTGATGCGACAGACCATCATCATTATGTCTCGCAGAATTGAATATGACCTAAAGAATGAAATTTACCACCATTATCAAACCCTGGACACAGCGTTCTACAAGAGAAACCGAATTGGTGATTTAATGAACCGTATTTCGGAAGATGTGAGCCAAGTGCGAATGTACCTTGGTCCCGGGATAATGTATTCGGTTAATCTCATTGTACTTTCGGTGCTCAG
>JBJTWF010000102.1:0-6435 GCA_046081565.1 Flavobacteriales bacterium
ATAAGGGAACGGTCATCAAAGTTCGGATTTAAATTATATTCCATTTGATCCGTTAAATATTCCTCCGTCTCTTTATCAAACATTCCCTTACCAATCATTTCCATGTAGGGTGCAAATTGTTCTTTATCCGCTTCAACCGAAGCCTTCGCTTCTTGATATAGCTTGAACATAGGATCATTGGCAAGTTTACTTGCGTCAGCCTTTTCGTATTTACTTTTGTACTTACTCACAATTCTAGCTTTCTCTAAACGTGCTTTGTCAACATTCTCTCCCTTCTTATTCCCTAAGAAGTTCCAACCGTTAATGTCGTCAATGTATCCATTTCCATCGTCGTCTTTGTTGTTCCCAGGAATTTCTTTAGCGTTCACCCAAATATGCCCAAAAAGGTCTTCATGCTCGACATCAACTCCAGAATCAATAACGGCAACGACTACCGTTGTACTTTTTTTCTTTGATAAAAGCTTTTTGTATGCGACCTCGGTGAACATCCCGTTTCCCTCACCATTGTACCAATTTAAGGTCCCCGGGATGGCTTGAGCGAATAAAAGGGAAAAACTTGTAATAAACGGAAGCAAAAGCATAAGGGCTGTTTTCTTCATAGCGAATGGATTTATTTAGTAAAACAATTAATTGAATTCAAAAATAACGCTTATTTTTAGCATTGGTTAAAAATTGTCTTTTTTTCGCATGAAGCCTACTAAAACGCCTTTTATTTGTTTACTTTTTTTCTTATTCGGGATGGGGATTACTCATGCCCAAAAGGATAATCAGTACGCCTTTAGCCTGTTCGAGTACGCTCAAAAAGACCCCAATACGCCCATTTGTTTTAGTGCTAAAAACACCCTTCAAAACCAACAAAAATTAAGGTCTTTGGGCATTTCAATTAAATCCCAAACCGAAACAAACCTATTTTTCAATGCTAAACCCTCTGAAATCCTTGATGATTTTGGTAGACCGAAAGTAGAAGGGATTTATTTTTCTTTTTCAAGACCTGCTTCGTTAGCCGATAGTGCTTTGGTAAAACACAACATTCATCTCGTGCATCAAGGACTAAACGGCGTAGATACCAATTACACAGGGAAAGGGGTCATTATGGGCGTAATTGATCAAGGGATTGACTTTAACCATCCTGACTTTAAAACCGCGACTGGAAAAACACGAGTGCTTCGTTATTGGGATCACTCTGTAAATGGCCCTAATTCCCCGCAACCTTACAATTATGGCGTTGTTTGGGACTCCAGTGCTATCAACGCTGGGACGTGTACTAGCCTAGAAACCGTTACCGCCCATGGCACTACGGTCGCGGGTATGGCCGCGGGTAATGCTCGGGCGAATACCAAAAATAAAGGAGCGGCTCCCGATGCCGATATTGTAGTGGTGGAAACAAATTTTAATCTACCCAATTGGACTTTAACCATTGCTGATGCCTGCGATTATATCTTCAAAGTTGCGGATACCTTGGGTAAACCCGCTGTAATCAACATTTCCCTTGGGGATTATTTAGGAAGTCACGATGGAGATGATCCTGCTTCGGACTTAATTGAATCGCTTCTGGATTTATCCCCAGGAAGAATTGTAGTTTGTGCCGCAGGAAATTCAGGTAATCAAGGAAAATACCACGTACGTAACAATCAAATTGGAAGCGATACCACTTTTTTTTGGAATATTCCCAATACCGGAATGACGGTAGCGGGACCAAATAAAATCGTTTTCGACCTTTGGTCAGATACCAGTCAAGCCCATTATTACTATGGTTTTGGTGCCGATAAAATAACACCAAACTTCTCGTTTCGCGGAAACACTGCATTTCGTTATGCTACGAGCAATATGAATCAAGTTCCAGTAACCGATACCCTTTACAATGGTTCGGGACAACGCATGGCGATTATTGATAGTTATCGAGAAATAGTAGGCGCTAATTTTCACATGCTCTGTGTTTTTACAACGATTGATTCCATGGCTTATCGCTACCGGTTTATGACTACAGGCTCGGGTCAGTATGATGCTTGGGGAGGAAGCTGGATCCAGCTTAGTAATTTTTCAAGCGCTGTCCCCAGCATAGTTCAATTTCCTGCCATGCAGCATTACATTATGCCCGATACCTTGCAAACCATTGTAAGCAGCTGGAATTGTTCAGAAAAGGTAATTTCGGTTGCAAACATGAGAAACCGTAAAGGACACATTACAAAAAACAATACGTATTATCAACCGGCTTCAACTACTCCCGTTGGTAAATTAAGTGAAAACTGCAGTAAAGGTCCAGCGAGAAACGGAACTACAAAACCTGACATCACTGCCGCTGGAGACGTTACTTTGGCTGCGGGTCCTTTATGGTATCTCAGTAATACGGCCAATAATTCGACCATTGATTTAGGAGGATTTCACGTAAGAAACGGTGGAACTTCCATGGCCTCGCCCGTCGTTGCAGGCATTGCGGCATTATACCTTCAAAAATGCCCCTTATCTACGTATCAACAATTTAAATTGGATTTGACCAATACCGCGATAGTTGATGGTTACACGGGAGTAACGCCCAATTTTGCCTACGGCTTCGGTAAAGCAGATGCATTGGCCTTGTTAACGTCCAAGAATATCAACCTTTCGATTGATTCTGCCGTGGGCATCTGTGTGGGTAGTACAGCAACGTTGTACGTAAATTCGAATGTTCCGCTCAATACTATTCATTGGAATAATGGGGTAATGGGAAATAGCATGACTACGGCCATCGTCGGATCCTACTATGCCAAGGTTTTGGATAGTGCGGGATGTTATACCCGTGCCAATCCAATTACGCTTGGAACGTTAACCCTGCCATTCGTAGATGCCGGAGCCAGCTTTACCAGTTGTCCGGGAGTTCCCGTTACGCTTTTGGGAACAGGTACCGCCATTTCCTATGCTTGGGAACATGGGGTACCCAACAACACCGCCTTTATTCCGAACTCAAGTATGTATTATGTAACCGGTACGGGTGCAAATGGCTGTGAAAACACGGATTCGGTCATGATAACTCTTTTTGATGTAGACCCCGTCACGTACCATGAAACAACGACTTCAGTGCTAGAAGGTTCATCGCCTTTCAACGTGACAGCCGGTCAACCCGCTGGCGGTACGTATTCAGGTACAGGAATAATTGGTAGCAGTTTTCACCCAACGCTTTCTGGTCCCGGAAGTTTTACGGTTACCTACACCGTGGTGGATGGCAATGGCTGTTCAAACAGCGATTCCTCGGTCATCAATGTTCTCGCCTTGAATGGCCTAGAAAATCAAGCGTCAATAGGATTGGACGTTTATCCCAATCCTACGGGTGAAATGCTTTTTGTTCGAGGTATTAAAAATCAAACCGACGTAAAGCTATTTGACATGCAAGGACGATGTGTGTTGACCATAAAAAACTATGTAAGTGGAAAACCCATTAATGTAGGGGATTTAGCCAGTGGAAGCTATTGGATTGCAACCGAAGCGGCCCAATTGAAATGGGTGAAATTTTAATTATTCCAGAGCACGCCCCGCTCCTCTGCCAAGGTAAACGAACTGCCATTGATCGTTTGATTTCCCGCAATTCCTCCTAAAAATCCTAGGGTATCACATTGTTCAGTTAACACATACGCAGGAAGATCTCCACCACAATTTCCGGGATTAAAAACAAATACGGCTTGTGATTGAAACCAATACTCACGAACGTTTGCACCCGAGGAACAACATTCGGTTTTGAAGGTGGTTATTTTTTGATTAATGCAGGGGGATTGGGAATATTTGTTGCACTGAAAAGCAATAATGAACAAGAGGAACATCCATCCAAAGGCGAGAAGTTTCGGTTTGTAAGAAAATCGTACCATAGAACCGAAATTAATCATTTAATTTTGCAGTCAAATTATAAAAATTAAAATAAATGAGTCAAGCGCTTGGGAATCACATTTTAGTCGAATTCATGAACTGTGATCCACACATTATGAATGATGTGGCAGCCATAGAACGGGACATGGTTGATGCCGCTAAAAAAGCGGAGGCCACGGTCATTAATTCTACGTTTCACCATTTCTCTCCCTATGGTGTTTCGGGTGTGGTTGTTATCCAAGAAAGCCATTTAGCGATTCACACATGGCCAGAGTACGGATATGCAGCTGTAGATGTCTTTACCTGTGGAGAAATGAATGCTTGGATAGCATTTGATTACCTGAAAGAGAGTTTTCAGGCTAAATCGTACTCTGCGATTGAGATGAAGCGAGGGTCCGTTAATTTATTAACGCGAAACGATTTTGATATTTCAACCATGCGACAAAAAGCCAACGAATGGGTAAATCCGGGTTTTTATACACGTAACGTTTGGTTTACGGACAAAGATGAAAACCAAGCCCTGTCCTTGCGTTTCACTGGCGAAGTTTTCTATGACCAGCACACTCCGTTTCAGCGGGTTCGAATCCTAGAATCCTATAAATACGGAAAAATGCTTGCCTTGGACGACATGGTCATGACAACGGAGCAGGACGAATTTCATTATCACGAAATGATCTCCCATCCTGCGATGTTTATGCATCCCAATCCCAAGAATGTGTTAGTAATTGGAGGAGGCGATGGTGGAACAATACGTGAGGTTTTACGTCATCCAGGAGTTGAAACGGTGACAATGGTAGAAATTGACGGAGCGGTCATTGAAGCCTGTAAGGAGCATTTGCCGAATATCGCGGCTGCGTTTGACGACCCCAAACTGACCTTATTGGTTGACGATGGAATTGCTTTTATAGAAAAAGCAAACCCCAATACGTACGATGTTATTTTAGTGGATGGGTCTGATCCTGTGGGCCCTGCGGAAGGATTGTTTTCGGTCTCTTTTTATACGCATTGCCACCGGGCCTTGAAAACGAATGGTATATTGGTAGCCCAAGGTGAATCCCCTAAATTTAATGAAAAAGCATTTCGTGAATTGAATCGAACGTTGCAGGCAATTTTTGGTAAAGATAAAGCACCTGTTTCCCTATTTTTCGTTCCAACCTACCCTACGGGAATGTGGAGCTTTCAATATGGACTTAAAGGGGAAATAAACACAGATATTTCAAATCAAGCGCCTATTAACGCATTTGTAAATGAAAAGGGGCTTCGCTATTACAACGCTTCGATTCATCATGCCAGTTTTGCACTCCCCAATTTTGTAAAAACCTTGGTTCAATCATAATTGGTTTATCTTTACCCAAAATCTTAATAACTAAACCATGCAAATAACTACCCATAGGGTTGTTTCCTTAACCTATGCGTTAACCAATGATAAAACCGGTGAAGCAATAGAGACTACAGACGAAAATAACCCCTTAGTTTTTCTTTATGGGGTTGGTGCTATGATTCCAGATTTCGAGACCAATCTAAACGAAAAAAAAGCGGGAGACCCCTTCGACTTTTCGATTGAAGCGGCGAAGGCATATGGGTTGCCCAGTGAAGAGGAAATCGTGATGATTCCTTGCAATGTTTTTCATGACGATAAAGGGAATTTTGACCATGCAATGTTCAGCGTAGGAACCTTGGTGCCAATGAGCGACGGACAAGGTCATCAACTCCGAGGTCGTATTTTAGAAATAACAGATGAGGCGGTAAAAATGGATTTTAATCACCCCCTCGCAGGAACAGACTTGCATTTTGTAGGGAAGGTTTTAGATGTCCGAGAAGCCACTGCCGATGAAATTTCACATGGCCACGCTCATGGCCCTGGCGGACATCAGCACTAAACAAAAAAAATTATTTATCTGTTAATTAGATATTTAGCTAACTTTGTGTTGGTTACTTTTAAACTTTTTGCTTATGGCTACTGTTTTTGAAACCCGCTTAATTGGAAACATTGGAAAGGACGCAATAGTAAAAACGATGGAACGGGGAATCATTGCAATCAATTTTCCTGTAGCTCATAATAAAAATTGGAAAGACAAGCGTTCTGGTGCTTCTAAAACAAAAACCACTTGGGTAAATTGTACGATTTGGAAACGCGAGGGTAGCAACATGCGCATTGTTGATTTCCTTACCCGAGGAACCATGGTGGAGCTGGTAGGCACGCCTTATGCCAAAGGGTACCAAGGTGACGATGGAACCATACGTACCGAAATCCGCTTGAACGTATCCGATACCAATATTCTTAGGCCGGCTCAACGGCTCGAAGGAGATTTTGATGAATTAATTGACCGTGAATCCTACGACAGCGACTCAGATCCTCAATTCGAAGACTTTTCGTTAAACGAAGAAGATTTTTAGGTTTTTCAGAAAAAATCATTTTTGAAATTATAAAAATCCCTATATTTGCAACCACAAAATTCCTCCTTAGCTCAGTTGGTTAGAGCATCTGACTGTTAATCAGAGGGTCGCTGGTTCAAGTCCAGCAGGGGGAGCAGAAAAGCCGGTTAGTAATAATCGGCTTTTTTTTTTCGTACCCTTCGATACGTCCTGCGGACTACTCAG
>JBJTWF010000103.1:0-18314 GCA_046081565.1 Flavobacteriales bacterium
TTCGGTAAGGTTTCGGCCACCGGACAATTGGGTGAGGTAAGGGTCATATCGATATCAACGTGAAAATCTTCCGAAATTCGAATTTCATAAATTAACCCTAATTCAAAAACATCTACAGGAATTTCAGGATCATAAATGGTCTTCAACACGGAAACAATATCATTTTCTAATTCCATCATGTTCGTAGTTGCTTGAGTCCTTCCCCTTTTAATCGATTAATCATTCCTACTAAACCATTGGCTCTAGTTGGAGATAAATGTTCTTGTAATCCAATTTTATTAATAAAATATAGATCTGATGTAACAATATCAGATGGTTTTTGGTTCGATAGAACACGAATTAATAGGCTAATGATCCCTTTCGTTATAATCGCGTCCGAATCAGCGGTAAAAAACAATCGGTTTTCCTTGGCTTCAGCATGAACCCAAACCCTGGACTGGCAGCCATGGATAAGGCGGTCTTCGGTTTTTTGGTTTTCATGAAGTAGCGGAAGATCCTTACCAAGATCGATGATATACTCATACTTTTCCATCCAATCATCGAACATAGAAAACTCTTCTATGATTTCCTCTTGTATTTGGTTAATGGTCTTTGTCATGAAAGTAATTGGATTGAACGTTCAATGGCTACCATGAAATGATCAATTTCATCGGTGGTGTTATAAAAAGCTAATGAAGCTCGTATCGTCCCTGGTATGTTAAACCGATGCATTAATGGTTGCGTACAATGATGTCCCGTTCTCACTGCGATTCCTTGCTTGTCCAATAGGGTACCCACATCCAAGGGGTGAATCGTACCGAGAAGAAAGGAAAGGGTTGCGCAGGTTTCGGGGGCCTCTCCAATGAAGCGCGCTGCAGGAAATTCTTTCATTCGGTTTCGAAGGTATTTCCCAAGGAGTAATTCGTGTTCAAATGCCAAGGCTAGGTCTATGGAATTTAAATAATCGAAAGCACTGGCCAGGGCAATGGCCCCTGCAATGTTGGGTGTTCCCGCTTCAAATTTTAACGGAGCCTCTTGATAGGTTGTTTTTTCGAAACTAACCTGATCAATCATATCGCCTCCACCTTGGTACGGGGGGAGTTCGTTGAGCAGGTCTTGTTTTCCATAAAGAACACCAATGCCTGTGGGGCCAAATACTTTATGTCCAGAAAAAACAAGAAAATCGCAATTCATCGATTGAACATTCACTGGAAGATGTTGGATGCTTTGAGCCGCGTCGACCAGCACCTTGGCTCCTACGGAGTGGGCTTGTTTTATGATGAAATCTATAGGGTTTATCGTTCCTAGGGTGTTAGAAACATGAACCAAACTAAGGATTTTCGTTTTCTTGCTAAGCAACTTAGTAAAGGCGGTCAGATCTAGGGTTCCATCGTCCAATACCGGAATGACTTTCAATACCAATCCCTTGCGATCACAAACCATTTGCCAGGGAACTATGTTGGCGTGATGTTCCATTCCTGAGATCAGGATTTCATCTCCTGGGGCAAGCATTTCACCCATTGAAAAGGCGATGGTATTAATGCCGTCTGTCGTTCCTTTGGTAAAAACTATTTCTTTGGATGATGAAGCACCAATAAAAGCTGCGATGGTTTTTCTAGCTTCCTCGTATGCTCTTGTGGCTAGGTCACTGAGGTAATGAACGCCGCGATGGACGTTGGCATTTTCCTCTTGATAATACTGGTTTAATCGATTGATGACCAGCCATGGTTTCTGCGATGTGGCTCCGTTATCAAAGTAGATTAGGGGTTTTCCGTGAACCTGGGTGGAAAGTAATGGAAAATCCGCTCGTATTTGGTGTACATCAAACGTGGGCATGGTACAAAATTACAACATTCTTAAAGGAACGAAGTGTCAAGTACGATTTATTTTGGGGACAACTCAATGTAAGGGATTAACATCTCTTCCATCGAAATTCCGCCGTGTTGAAACGTATTGCCATAATGGTTGACGAAATGATTATAATTGTTAGGATAAACGAAGAAATCATTTTCGCGGGCAAATACGTATTCATTGGAAAGCTTAATTTGGGGTAAAAAAGCTTCGGTTGGTTTGTTTACGACGAATACCTCTTTTGCATTGTAGCTCAACCCTCGTCCTACTTTGTACCTTAGGTTGGAATTTGTACTGCGTTCCCCAACAATACGAACTGGCTGGTCTACCCTAACCGTACCATGATCGGTTGTTATGATAAGTTTAGCATTGATTTCTTTAAATTTTTGAATCAATTCATGCAGTGGGGAATGCTCAAACCATGATTTTGTTAAGGAACGGTATGCCGCTTCATCGCTGGCCAATTCTCGAATGACTTCCATATCCGTTCTCGCATGGGAAAGCATGTCAACAAAATTGTAAACCACAAAGTTTACGTCGTTATCCTTGATTTGGCTAAATTGATCGTTTAATTTCTTTCCGGCCTCAAGGTTGGTAATTTTGTGATAGCTCCATTTACATTCTTTGCTAAGACGTTTCAATTGCTCTGCAAGCAACTCTTTTTCAAATTGATTTTTACTTCCCTCATCTTCTTCATAGCGCCAGTATTTAGGAAACTTCTTCTCAATTTCAGCGGGTAACATCCCAGCAAAAAATGCATTTCTAGCGTAATGGGTAGCGGTAGGTAAAATGGAATAAATTACGTATTCTTCCTCTTTTTGATAGTTTTTAGACAACAGGGGTTCAATCATTTTCCATTGATCAAAACGTAAGTTGTCAATGACTAAAACCGCCATTTTTTCTTTTCCAATGTTGGGTAAAATTCTTGTGCGAACCATGTTGTGGAGCATGTACGGCATCTCTTCCGTACCGTTTAACCAATCGAGGTAGTGGTCTTCGATGAAATCACAAAATAACTGATTGGCCTCTTTTTTCTGCATTTCAAAAATCTCCTTCATGGCCTTATCATCTGCCTGCTCTAATTCCAACTCCCAGAATACTAATTTTCGGTACATTTCCCCCCATTCATGGGCATCCAATCGATTGCCCAGTTGCATCCCTAACTGACGGAACTCCTGTTGGTAATTTACGTTCGTTTTTTGCGAAACAAGTTGGCTTTGTTGCAATATTTTTTTTAGGCTTAGTAGGATTTGGCTCGGGTTGACAGGTTTTATTAAATAGTCGGCTATTTTGCTGCCAATGGCTTCTTCCATGATAAATTCTTCCTCACTTTTTGTGATCATCACCACAGGAACCAATGGAGTTGATTCCTTGATTTTGGACAAGGTTTCTAAGCCACTTAATCCAGGCATATTCTCATCAAGAAAGATAACGTCGTATTGGTTCTCTTCTGCTTTGTCTATGGCGTCCGCTCCATTGGTTACGCGATCTACACGATACCCTTTGCTCTCTAGAAACAAGATATGCGGTTTCAGCAATTCAATTTCATCGTCCGCCCAAAGAATTTTACCCATTGCATTTAAATGTTTAAGTTTGCGCTATAATCCACGTAAAAGTAAGCAATTTGCCCCCTTTACACCATTCATCGAATAAAAAGAAAATCATCAATGATCCAGTTTATGGTTTTATCACGGTTCCCGATGCGCTAATTTTCGATGTTTTGAATCATCCGTATATGCAACGGTTGAGAAGAATAATGCAGCTAGGACTTTCTCACTTAGTTTATCCTGGTGCACAACACACCCGTTATACCCATGTCCTAGGAGCCATGCACCTTATGCATCTCGCGATTGGTGTTTTACGCAGGAAAGGTAGTGAAATTACCGAAGACGAAGAAAGAGCGGTACAACTGGCCATACTTTTACACGATATAGGGCACGGACCTTTCAGCCACGCTTTGGAATATGACATTGTTAATGGCGTTACGCATGAGGATCTGAGTGGGTTTTTCATTGAACGATTATCAGAGCAGTTTGGCGATGATTTGGTAAGGGCTCACCTGATTTTTAAGAACAACTATCCAAAACCTTTCCTACACCAGTTGGTTTCGAGTCAATTGGATATGGATCGATTAGATTACCTAAACCGAGATAGTTTTTACAGCGGTGTAAGTGAAGGGATCATTGGTTCGGATCGATTAATAGAAATGTTGGCTGTTCATGAAGGTGAATTGGTATTAGAGGAAAAAGCGATTTATTCGGTTGAGAAGTTTATTGTTGCCCGTCGGTTAATGTATTGGCAAGTATATCTGCATAAAACCGTAGTCTCCGCCGAATTTATGTTAATCCATACCTTGCGTAGGGCCAAGGAATTATCGGCCTCAGGAGAAACCTTGTTTGGCTCTCCTGCGCTATCGTTATTCCTTAAAAATAAGGTAACTAAAAAAGATTTTCAGGAAAATCCAGAATACCTAGATGCGTTTGCTAACCTAGATGATTATGATATTTGGGGAGCCCTGAAGGTATGGCAATTTCATCCAGATATTGTCCTATCCACCCTTTGTAAGGGCTTAATCAATCGAGAACTATTCAAAATTGAAATTGCTAAAAACCCCTTCCCTTCCGATCGGGTTCAATTAGAAAAAGAAGTAGTACGGACCAATTACAAAATAGTAGACGATTCGATGTTGTCCTATTTTGTTTATCACGATTTATTGGTAAATAAAGCCTATTCGAACGATAAGCAGAACATTAATTTATTGATGAAAAATGGATCGATCGTCGATTTAGCTAAAGCTTCGGACAACCTGAATATATCCGCTTTGGCACAACCCGTAGAGAAATATTTTCTTTGCTATCCGCCCTCACTGACGGCTTAATTTTCCTGCTTTTAATTCGCGAATTAGGCTAGACCACGCCAATGGATTTAGTAAATTGTTTACCGGCAGTTGTCCGTTGGTGTATAGTTTTGTAAACCTTTGATTTTCCAAATTCCCATACGCCAAGGAAGGGTCGTTTCCAAGCCTTGCTGCCGCAAAGGCCAACGATTCTCCCGAAAGTTCTCGTTGTGCTCTTCGAATGGCATCCTCATATGGTCTCATGTTCAGAAAATACTGTTCGAATTCTTTTTTTGAGGACCAAGGATAAATAACAATCTCGCGTTTTGTCACGGCATCCACTTGTAACAAGTGAACCATGCTGTATCGGTTGTCTGTTAGGGTGTCAGGAACAACATACGTTGATTTTACATAACCGAAAGCATGAAATATAAGGGAATCCCCGGGGTATGCCACAAGGGTGAAAAAACCAAATTCATCAGAAAGCACCCCTTTATTGATGGTCTTATTCCAAACCGTGACATACGGGATCTCTTGCAGGCTTACATCGTCGACCGCCTTCCCCGAAATTTGTATGATGATAGGGGAATTTAACGGCGTTGTTTGACCCACTGATATTAGTGAAATCATGACCATACCAAGCAATAAGAATGCTTTCATGCCTGCAAGATTATAAAAATTTTTATTAACCAAGAAGGTCTTGACCATTTATTAACGTAAAGGGTACTCAGAACCTCTTTTTCTTCCGCTAATTTTCCTAAATTTGCAAGAATTTATTTGAATAGATTCGCCATGTCGCTAAATAACTTAGTTCAAATTTCTGAAGGCCTTACCTACGACGATGTCCTGTTAGTCCCTGCCTATTCTCAGGTTCTTCCCAAAGACGTGAGCCTAGCAAGCCGTTTTTCTAGGAATATTACCGTAAATGCTCCCGTGGTTTCCTCCGCGATGGACACCGTAACGGAACACCGTATGGCTATTGCAATGGCACAACAAGGTGGAATTGGGGTAATTCACAAAAACATGAGCATAGCCGATCAGGCCATTGAAGTTCGGAAAGTGAAACGTTCGGAAAGCGGGATGATCATAGATCCAATTACCTTGCTTGAAAAGGCTACCGTTGGGGATGCACTGCATCTAATGAAAGAAAATAGCATTGGTGGTATTCCGGTAGTCGATGAACATAAAATTTTAAAAGGGATTGTTACCAACCGTGACTTACGGTTTGAACGGGAATTGTCCAAACCCATTTCTGAAGTCATGACTTCAACGAATTTAATAACGACGACCGATGGCACTAATTTAAGTACGGCTGAAATTATTCTTCAAGAAAATCGAATTGAGAAACTACCGGTAGTAGATGCCGATAAGAAGTTAATTGGACTCATTACGTTTCGAGATATAATCAAAGTTAAAGAGCATCCCTTGTCGTGCAAAGACAACTTAGGTAGGCTTCGCGTTGCTGCGGCTGTAGGCGTTGTAAATGATACCTTAGCTCGAGTAAAGGCCTTGGTTGAGGCGGGAGTTGATGCCGTTGTTATCGACACGGCCCATGCGCATACGGAAGGCGTTGTTAAACAATTAAAAGAAATCAAAAAAGCGTATGCCTTTCTGGATGTAGTAGTTGGAAACATTGCCACCGCAGAGGCCGCTCGGTTTTTACTAGAGGCTGGGGCAGATGCAATTAAAGTTGGCATTGGTCCGGGGTCCATCTGTACCACCCGTGTCATCGCCGGGGTTGGGGTTCCTCAATTGACGGCCATCAACGAAGTGGCTAAAGCCTTGGAAGGCAGTGGTGTCCCTGTAATTGCCGACGGTGGTATTCGATATACAGGAGATATTGTAAAGGCCATAGCTGCAGGGGCAGATTCTGTGATGTTGGGAGGAATGTTTGCAGGGGTAGAAGAATCTCCCGGCGAAACCATTATTTTTGAAGGAAGGAAATTTAAGACCTACCGAGGTATGGGCTCATTGGAAGCCATGCAGCGTGGATCTAAAGACCGATACTTCCAAAGTGGGGAGGAAGATTTGAAGAAATTGGTTCCTGAAGGAATTTCTGGACGAGTTCCCTACAAAGGTTCGTTAGTAGAGGTGATGTATCAGATTACGGGAGGCTTAAGAGCAGGTATGGGGTATTGCGGTTCTGAAGATATTGAACGGTTGAAAGGTTCCAAATTTGTTCGCATCACTTCGTCAGGTATGCGAGAATCACATCCCCATGACGTGACCATTACGAGAGAGGCTCCAAACTATAGCATTAAATAAAATAAGTATGAGAAATATAGCTGTATCCATTGTTTTTTTGACCGTAATTTTTCCTTTCTTTTCCCAGAAAGACCCCGTGATACTATCTGTGAACAAGGAAAAAGTGAAAAAAAGTGAGTTCTTACAAATTTATTTGAAAAACAACCCTAACCCAAAATACGATAAAGCTTCCTTGGATGAATACATGCAATTGTTTCAAAAATTTAAGCTGAAAGTTGTTGAGGCTCAGGCCCTCGGCTATGATACCATTCCTAAATTAAAACGAGAATTTGAGGGATATAAGAAGCAACTAGCAATCCCGTATTTAATTGACTCTGCACAAAACCAAGCATTGGTTCAGGAAGCGTACGATCGCACCAAAATGGAAATACGGTGTTCGCATATTTTGGTGAAATTAGACCCTACCGCTTCACCTGCCGATACCCTTGAAGCCTACAATCGAATCATATCTTTGAAGAAGCGAATCGAGAAAGGGGAGGATTTTGCCTCTGTGGCAAGAATGAAAAATGGATCTGATGACCCCTCTGCGGCAACTAATGGAGGGGATTTAGGATATTTTACCGCGTTCCAGATGGTTTACCCCTTTGAAGATAAGGCGTACAAAACCCCTATTGGTAGCGTTTCGGATCCGTTCAGAACTCGATTTGGTTACCATATTTTAAAAACTACGGGTAGTCGCCCTTCCCGGGGATCTATAAAAACCGCGCATATCATGATTAGCATTGAGAAAAATGCGGACCAGGCGACCATCGACAATGCCCGTAAAAAAGTTGATGAAATCTATGCTAAGCTTCAAAATGGCGCGAAATGGGAGGAAATGGTTACCATGTATTCCGATGACCCCAGCACAACAAAAAAAGCGGGAGAATTACCTGTTTTTGGCTCAGGAACCTCGCAACGGATGATTCCAGAATTTGAGGAGGCGGCATTTGCCCTTCAAAAAGACGGTGACATTTCGGCTCCAATTAAAACCAACTATGGATATCATGTTATCAAACGGATCGAGAAGAAAGAGGTCTCTTCCTTTGAATCGATGAAAAAAGAGTTACAAGCCAAAGTGAACAAAGACGAACGATCTAAAAAGACTCAAGATTCATTTGTTCGAAAATTAAAGGAACGTTATGGGTATGAGAAAGGGCCATCTAGCAACCTGCAATGGTTTGTAGATCATTTGGATTCGACCTATTTTATTGGAAAATGGTCTGCAAAGGACTTGAAATCCGATAAGGTGCTGTTTACCCTGGACGGGGTTAGCTTTGGCCAACAACAATTCGCTCGATACTTGGAGAAAAATTATCGTGCGCTTCGAAAGGACCGTTCGGATGTTGTAGTGGAGGCTCAATGTAAGAACTGGGAAAAAGCGGCGATTTTAGAGTACGAAGAATCGTTGTTGCCTGCAAAATATGTAGATTATCGTGCGCTTGTCAAAGAATATCACGATGGAATTCTGCTCTATGAGATCATGTCGGATAAGGTATGGAACAAAGCAGTGAAGGATACCGCTGGGTTACGAAGTTATTACATGGCGAATGCTGGAAACTATCGCTGGCCCGCTCGAATTTCAGCGACGGTGTACGAATGTGCAACCCAAGCCATTGCAGGTGAAGTATATGCCATGCTTTCTAATGATACCATTACCTCCAAACACGTGATAGAAAAAATAAACAAAGAAACCGAGCTTAACCTGAAAGTTAAGATGAATAAATTCGATCCGGAAACGACGAATTTCCTCAAAGGACGATCCTTGGCCATGGGAAGAAACCTTCCTTACGAATTTGAAGGAAAACAATATGTTGTTATCGTTTCTGAGCAATTACCTCCGATGAATAAAGCCTTTAGTGAGGCCAAGGGAGTTGCCACCTCGGATTATCAGAACTTTTTAGAATCCACGTGGTTGACTTCATTAAAAAGTAAGTATAAAGTCAAAGTGAATAAGAAGGTACTTTATACCCTTGGCGAATGAAACGAAGCGTATTCCTTTCTTTCGCAGTTCTTTGCCTCTTAACCAATTCTTGGAGTCAGGGCCCCATTACCTTAGACAAAATCGTCGCACAAGTAGGGGATGATATCATCTTGTTTTCCGATGTATTAAATATTGAGAAGTCAAGCGGTAGGCCTATGGATAAAAGCGATGGGCTTTCTTGTTCTATTTTAGAAGGGCTGATGATTGATCGGCTGATGGTGAACCAAGCCAAATTGGACAGCGTTATCATTGCCGATGAGCAGGTGGATGCTGAGATGGAAAATCGGATTAGGTTAATGCAACAACAGTTGGCTTCGGGTAGGCAAACCTTCGAAGAATATTATGGAATGACGATTAATTCCTTCAAAGATAAATTTAGGGAATTGGTACGAGAGCGAATGTTGGCCGATGAGATTCGGAATACCTTGACGATGGGAATAGGTATTACTCCGAAAGAGGTTACAGAATTTTATCAGAATCTACCTAAGGATAGTATTCCTTATATGAACATGCAATTAGGATTTCAGCAGATTGTAATTTATCCAGAAATATCGAAAGAGGACAAGAAAATGGCCATGGATAAGCTCGCAGGAATTCGAAGCGATATTGTGGATCGAGGAAAGAGCTTTGAATCCATGGCACGCATCCATTCCATGGATCCCGGAAGCGCTCCCATGGGAGGAAAAATTGTGGGTAGAAAAGGAATGATGGTCAGCGAATTTGAAGCTACCTTGTTCAAATTAAAACAAGGTGAGGTTTCTTCGATTATCGAAACGGAGTTTGGTTACCACATCATCAAGCTGATTTCAAGGGTTGGAGAAGAATTTACGTGCTTACATATTTTAATTCGGCCCGAATTTAGTTTGACCTCCATGAACCTTGTTTCGCAGCGACTTGACTCGTGTTATTCGCTTTTGAAGCAAAATAAAATTACGTGGGATCAGGCGGTTTTACAGTTTTCGAATGACGATAGAACCAAGCAAAATCAGGGAATATTGACAAACCCAAGGTCAGGAGCGCAAACGTGGGATATGCAGGATTTGAACGACATTGACCAACAAATTTACTTGCTTACCGACGCCATGGAAAAGGGGGATATTACCGCCCCAAGTTTATACATTGACCTTTTTACCAACAAGCAAGGCGTTAGAATTGTACGACTTAATGAACGAATTCCTGCCCATAAAGCAAATTTAGACCAAGATTACGCCTTGATAAAGGCAGCGGCAGAAAACGAAAAAAGGCAAAACGTGGTCGATCAATGGGTAAAAGATAAATTAAGTTCATTCTTTATACGGATGGATGAGGAATACCAACAATGTGCGATGAAGTTTAACTGGCTAAATCAAGGAAAGCAATGACAGATTCAGAAAAAATGCAGGCGTTGAGCGCAAGCTACGCACGGCTAAAGGCAGAAATTCACCAGGTAATTGTTGGACAAAATGAAGTGGTAGACCAAGTATTAGTTTCCATGTTCTCTGGTGGCCATTGCTTGTTGGTTGGGGTTCCAGGGTTGGCTAAGACCTTGTTAGTAAATACCATTGCAGGGGCACTTGGTGTGGAATTTAGCAGAATTCAATTCACCCCGGATTTAATGCCTTCGGATATCATTGGTGCAGAGATCCTTGATGAGTCCAGAAATTTTAAGTTTATCAAAGGTCCTTTATTTTCGAATATTATTTTAGCCGATGAGATCAATAGGACCCCGCCAAAAACCCAGTCTGCTTTGCTTGAGGCCATGCAAGAAAGAAAAGTAACAGCTTCGGGAAAAACCTATTTGCTTCCAGATCCTTTTTTTGTTTTAGCTACCCAAAATCCCATCGAACAAGAAGGTACTTATCCCCTGCCTGAGGCTCAATTAGACCGTTTTATGTTTAATATTTGGGTGGATTATCCCACGTACCAAGAGGAGCTTACCATTGTCAAAAATACTACCGCAGGTCAGAAAGATACGATAAATGCTGTGCTAAGCGGAGAGGATATTTTAGCCTTTCAAACCCTAATCCGTAAATTGCCCATTGCCGATAACGTGTTAGAATACGCGGTTAGTTTAGTTGCAAAAACCAGAATTAATGATTCCAAAGCAACGGAGATAACGAAAAAATATCTTACCTGGGGAGCAGGTCCAAGGGCTTCCCAAAATTTAATTTTAGCAGCAAAAACCCACGCGGCCTTGCATGGGAAATTTTCACCGGATATTGAGGATGTTGTTGCGGTAGCCAAACCTATTCTAAGGCATCGGTTGGTAAGAAATTATAAGGCTGAAGCGGATGGGTTCAGCATGGATAAAATCATTGAGACGTTGTTGTAAATTCATCTTTTCAACACGTAACTGTATTTTGTTGAAAAGAAATGAGTTTTCTTTTAGAACCCCCGTTGGGAAAATCATAAATTAGCCCAAAGGAGTTAAACCATGTTTGAGGATGATGATGATTCTCCCATTGATGACCAATTAAACCAAGATTTACAGCAGTTTGAGGCACATCTTTTCGGAGAAAATTTAGGGTTCATTGATAGCGATCGCCTTGAGGCTGTTATCGATCATTACCTCCTTTCTGGTGAATTTACCAAAGCAAAAAAAGCAGCCGAAATTGGTCGCACCAATTTTAGTTATAATCCTATTTTTGATCTCCGTTTCATTCAAAGCTTAAGTGGCTTAAAACAATTTGACGAGGCTCTTGTGGCTTTGTCACGCATCAATACGGATCAAATTCCTCCTTTGGAACTTTATATTACGTTTGCTGCCATATATATGCGTACAGGTACCTTCGATTTAGCAGCGACGTATCTTGTGAAAGCATTGTCCGTTTGCGAGGTCGATGATAAACCGGATCTTTTTCTAGACCTAGCCTTGGCCAAACAAAAGCAGCGAGATTTTGATGGAGCCATTTTGGTGCTTGAAGAAGCTTTATCGGACTTTTCGAATCATGAAGCCATATTATACGAACTTGGATTTCTTTACGATCGTATTGGTAATTACGATCAATCTATTGCTATTTACCTCAGATATTTGGAAGAAAGCCCCTATGCGAATATGGCTTGGTACAACCTAGGCAATGCGTATTCAAAAATAGAAAATTTTGAAAAAGCCATCTGGGCCTATGATTACTCTATCCTGGTGTTTGATGAATTTTCACCGGTATATTTCAATATGGGGAATGCCTACCTTTCCACAGAAAAATACCATCAAGCAATAGATTGTTTCAAGAAAGTACTATCCATTGATGGGGATGACCCCATGGCCTTATGTTACCTAGGTGAGGCCCATGAGCAACTTAAAGAGTTTGATGTTGCGGAGAATTACTATCATTTGTGTTTATCACTAGATCCAAAGGTTTCAGAAGCATGGCTTGGATTGGGAATCATTTCAGACATAACAGGAAATACGGTTGAGGCTATCAAACTAATTAAAAAGGCTATCTCTTTTGATGAGGATAATGCCTCAAACCATTTGGTACTAGCCAATGCTTATCACAAATGTGAATTACGAGATGAAGCCGAAGAACATTATGTCAGGTCCATTGAATTAGATCCAGAAGATGCCGAATGCCTGCAAGATTTTGTACTTTTTCTATTGGAGGATAGTCCATTGAACGCCTTAACCTTTATGGAAAATTTTCAACTGGATATTGAAAACAATCCATATTTTATGCTGATGTATGTTCATGTGCTTGTGCATGCGAATCGGATAGATGACGCCGTCCTCTTGTTTTCCTCCTTGGTGATGGTGGATCGTGAACAAGCCATGAAAATTATCGAGTGGAATCCCAAATTAGCGTATCACAAAGATTTCGTAAATTTGCTACATGAGTAATTTTACGCTTCCTTTTATTCCTGATCGTCCCGAAAAACCAAGAAACACTGGGGTTACCATGATGATGGATAAAGGACTTGGATTAAAAGAAACAGAACATTTTATCCAAGCATCAAGCCACCTGGCGGATTTGGTTAAGTTTGGTTTTGGAACGTCCTATACGACAAGGCATCTTGAAGAAAAGATTAAGCTGTATAAAGAGGCAGGAATTCGACCGTATTTGGGAGGTACTTTGTTTGAGGCCTTTTATGCCCGCGGTTGTTTTGAAGATTATGTGCGTCTATTGGATCGCTTAGGCCTTGATTTAGTAGAAATTTCCGATGGATCGATTATAATTCCCCATAAGGATAAGTGTAAAATAATAAAACGACTCTCTAAGAATAGAACCGTGCTATCGGAGGTAGGCTCCAAAGATTCTGGAATTATCGTTTCACCCTTCAAATGGGTGAGTTGGATGAAAGCTGAATTAGATGCGGGATCTTGGAAAGTAATTGCAGAAGGGCGCGAGGCTGGAAACGTGGGTGTATTTCGCCCAAATGGTTCCGCTCATACCTTACTCATAAATCACATTACTGCCCGCATAGATCCGTCCCAAATCTTGTGGGAGGCCCCTCAAAAGAATCAACAGGTTTGGTTTATAAAACTGTTCGGTGCCAATGTAAACTTGGGCAACATTGCACCAAACGATGTCATTCCTCTCGAATGCCTTCGCTTGGGCCTTCGCGGTGATACCTTTTTTGAGTTTCTTCCTTCCGATTATGCCGATAGGCTGAAGCAAGTCAACAGCGATGATCCAGATGAAGAAGTAGAATAACCTTCCTTTGTGTTTAAGCTAGCTTTTTGTAATGATGCACACGCCTCGCCCGTCTATGCGGTTGATGGGAATTCAAAATACCTTTATACCGGAGGTGCTGATCACTTAATACGTCGTTGGTTTCATCCTTCTGGAAGACAAGACGCTTTTAACATCAGCCATTCCCACACGCCAATGGCTTTGCGCTGCATAGGCGATTCGATGTTGGCAATCGCATACCTTAATGGTGAAAATTACCTAATCGATGCCTTTTCCAAAAAAGTGCTGTTCGAATTTAGGTTGATAGAAGATCATGTGGTATCCTTTTATGTAGACTTAATGTCTAATCGATTATTGTTGGGGACTGCTAGCGGACACATAAAGGCATTAGCACTCGATTCTATGAAATGGTTATATGAGGACCAAGTTGCTCAGGGTAAAATTAGAAAAATACATGCCTCTGAAAACGAAAGCATGCTCTATTTTACAAGTCAAGACGGGCATGTGGGACAATTCGATTCCGAAAAGGGTGTGCTAAAAGATAGGTTTAGTGCCCATCAAGGTGGGGCAAATGGTCTTGTGATCAACGCTGGATTTATACTCACGGGAGGAAAGGATGGTTACCTTAGGTTGTGGGATGAAAAATCGAAAACGTTGTGTAAGGAAATACCTGCTCACCGCGGCGTAATTTATGATCTCTTGGCCTTTGAGGATTGCTGGGTAAGTGCAAGTAGAGATAAAAGCATTAAAATTTGGGAAAGATATTCCTTAGCGCCACTTCAAAAGCTTAGTATTCATAGGCAATCCGTAAATGCCCTTTTGCAACAAAATGAACATTCTTTCGTTAGTGTGTCCGACGATAAAAAAATGGCTTATTGGACCAAATTATGAAGCATTTTCTGGTATCCTTACTACTCCTTGTTTATTTTTCTCCTTCCTTTGCTCAGCCTTCCAATCTATTATCGCGCTCCGAACTTGGAATCACGTTGGGACAAATGTATTATATCGGTGATTTAAATCCCTTTAGCCCTTTTAAAAACAGTCAATGGGCGGGAGGGATAATGTATCGTTATAATCTTCATTCCCGTATGGCCATGCGTATATCATACCTACAGGGTAGCGTTGAGGCCTACGATAATCAATCCAATAATTCACTTTTCGTCAATCGAAATCTGAATTTTAATTCCGATATTAAGGAATTGTCAGCAGGGGTAGAATTTTATTATGCCCCTTTTGTTTTTGGTCAAAAAAGAAGTCGAAAAGCGGTTCAGGGAACGGCGTATCTTTTGGCCCAAACGGGTGTGTTTTACATGAATCCAAAAACAGAATATCAAGGGGAAAACATAGCGCTCCGGCCCTTAGGAACGGAAGGTCAGGGTAGTGCCCTCAACAAAAAAGGTACGTATCGAAATTACCAGCTTTGTGTTCCTTTAGGCGTAGGTGCAAAGATTCAATGGGGTAAAAACGTAACGGTTAATTTGGACCTGACCATACGAAAAACCTTTACGGATTATTTGGACGACGTTGGGTCAGCTACGTATGTAGATCCGTTGCTTTTGGCCGAATATAATGGAACGGTCTCCGCGGCCTTATCCAATCGATCGTTAGATGGATTACCCCAGGGGTACAGGGGTAACCCCAGTACCAAAGACTGGTATGTGTATGCTGGTATGATGGTGGGGATTCGCATAGGTCGTGGGCCGAAATGCACCCCCATGCGTTAAAACGGTCTTTCGTGCATTAGATATTCTTGGACATAGTCAAACACGCCTTCTTTTAACGAATAAAAAGGTTGCTTGTACCCAGTATCAAGTAGTTTTTCCATATCGGCGCAGGTATAATATTGGTATTTGTCTCGAATGTCTTCAGGGGTATCGACAAAGGAGATGTCGGGAACACGATTCATGGCTTCGAAGGTATATTGTGCCAAATGAAGAAACGGATTGGCGATTCCGGAACCTAGGTTATAGATACCCGACGCGGGTTGGGTTTTTGCTAAATAGGAAATAACCGAAATCACGTCCTTTACATAAATAAAATCGCGGGACTGAAATCCATCGTCAACGTCCGACCGATGCGAACGAAAAAGGTTCATTCTCCCTGTTTTAAGAATTTGTTGGTACGTATGATAAACAACCGAGGCCATTCTTCCTTTGTGATATTCATTTGGTCCGTAAACGTTAAAGAATTTAAGTCCTGCCCAAAAGGGTGGGGAGAGCGGTTGTTCTAAGGCCCATACATCAAAATCCTGCTTGGATTGTCCATAGGGATTTAAGGGTTTGAGTTTCTTGATCACGGAATGATCATCTTGATACCCAAGTATTCCATCACCATAGGTTGCTGCAGAAGAAGCATAAATTAAGGGAATAGCGAAGGACACACATGCTTCCCATATGAATTGCGAGTAGTGTGTATTTAATTCCGATAAAATACCTAAATCTTGTTCTGTGGTATCGGTTCTGGCGCCAATGTGCAAGCACAGATCGATGGTATGACCGTGATCTATGAACCAGGAGAAAAAGTCATTCCGATCGATGAATGTTACGTTTTCCGCGTTTTGGAAATTGGCTTTCTTTTGAGGTATTTGAAAATTGTCGACGGCAATGAGTGTGTGGCCTTCTTCTTTTTCAAAATGCTTTAAAAGGCACGAACCAATAAAGCCTGCCGCCCCAGTTATAACAATGCGCGCCATCAGAATAAGCCGTGAATCTCCGCATCAATGGAAGTTATGATTCTCCCAAGATCTTCCTTATTTTCCGTAAAATTATTGTTGTCGATATCGATAATCAATAATTTGCCTTTGTCGTAGGTTGATATCCATGCTTCGTAACGTTCATTTAAGCGCTTCAGATAATCCAATCGAATGCTCTCCTCGTAATCTCTTCCTCTTTTTTGAATATGACTCACCAAGGTTGGAATGCTTGCGCGCAAGTAAATCAATAAGTCAGGTGCTTGTACGAAAGAATCCATGAGATTGAATAAGGAAAAGTAGTTTTCAAAATCACGGGTGGTCATGAGGCCCATCGAATGCAAGTTTGGTGCAAAAATGAAGGCATCTTCATAAATCGTTCGGTCCTGAATAACCGTTTTACTTTGCGAATGTATTTCTTGTATTTGCGAAAAACGGCTGTTTAAAAAGTAGACTTGAAGGTTAAAAGACCACCGTTGCATGTCGTCGTAGAAATCATTCAGGTAAGGGTTTTGTTCAACATCCTCGAAATGAGTTTCCCAACCATAATGTTTGGACAACATATTTGTTAAGGTCGTTTTTCCCGCCCCTATATTTCCAGCAATTGCTACATGCATTTTAAACCAATTTTGAAATGCTAAAATACTAAATTACCCCACATTGATTGCGAAAAATTTATGGAATTATAAACACATCGATACGGTTATCGAATGCTATATATAGTTGATTACCAGTAATTTGTATTTTTTTTATTTTTTCTTCTGTGGATATTTTATGAAGTTCTTTTGGGTCGCCAAAGCGATCGGTTACAAACAAGTTGTTCTGGTTGCAATAAAGCACCCCGTTTTTGTAAGGCACTGCATGGGAATAGGATAGGGTAAATCGGTGTACGGTATTCAGAAAATCATCCAGAAGCAAAATTTCGTTTTGATCGGAAATCACCCAAAGCCCAAAATCATTTTCTTTCAAGGTAATATTGCCTTTGAAGCCTAGTAATCCTTTCAGGTTGTACACGGATTGTATGATGGTTTTAGTGAGGTAATTGTATAGCATAATATTGCTGTTAACCTCGTCATAAGTCCAAAACATATCTGGTCTTTTGCTTGATGAAATGGAAGTAACGTTTGCAATGCCTATCTCCTCCATGGGAAAACAGTCTCCGTTCAAGGTTAACGTATTGTCGACAATGCATATTTGTTGCTGGGATGAAGAAAAGAGCAGAAGTTTAAAGGGATTAATGGGTTCAATAACATCAATACTTTGCCAGGATTTTACGCTTTGTTTGACGTTTATAGGATTTCCAATTTTAGTAATTTCGTCTTTGGTAACGAGATATAGGGTTTGCTGTAAGTCGGTGAACCATGCATCTACCTCGGATGAAATTGGAATCGAGAATGCTTTGGTTAACCCTTGAAGACCCGGATTGGTATTGGGCGGTAGTGGTGTTTCTTGAGCCACCAAGGTAAAAGAAGCCATAATCACGAATAGGAATGGGTAAAACCTATGTTTCGAGGTCCAATATTTCATCCAATATATTCCTATCATTTTGAATTCTCGGGATTTTATGCTGTCCACCGAATTTACCATTTTTTTTCATCCAAGCGTTGAAGGCATTGTTTTTTATCCAGGTAATCTTTAAAGGTAACATGTTCATATCCCCTTCTCTTTTCGTATCATAATCTGAATTTACTTCGCGCATGAAGCGATCCAACCGTAGTTCCCCTTCTGCTTGAGGTTCAGGAATTTTTTCGACTTCAATTAGCCATTCATGTCCCCCGATTCCTTCATTAAAGGTAAAATATGGGGCAACAGTGTAATTTAATACATTCAATCCTAGGCTTGCGCTCCACCTTTCGATGGCTTTCTCTACATGAGCGATCACCGCTTTTTCTCCGAACCCATTGATGAAATGGGTCGTTCTCCCTGTGACTTCAAAACGAAAGGGGAACAAGGATTTAAATTGAATGGTATCACCAATAATGTAACGCCATAATCCCGCTGAGGTTGAAATCACCAAGGCGTATTCAATGCCTGTTTCCACTTCGCCTAGCGATAGTACATTCGTCGATTCGGTTCCTTTGTAGTCCGACATGGGAATGAATTCATAGTAAATTTGAGCGTCTG
>JBJTWF010000104.1:0-1514 GCA_046081565.1 Flavobacteriales bacterium
ATTGTCTGCAAACCATAAAAAACGGGATTCCTTATTACAAGAGAAAGCCCTGCAATGGAAAAAGGAACAGCGGTTTTTTACCATTGAAGTCTTCGAAGGGGTGAACTTTATGTTAACCTATGATCAATCGCAAAGCCTTAAGTCGTTGCGATTTCAAAGCGATTCTATTTTACAAGCATTTAACCGTGATTTGATTAAAGATACCCGGTTGATGCCCGTAGTGTTGATGGATCAACCACAAAAGAATATCATTGCATCGAATGTGGAAGGGGCTAAGGAATGGAATATTGAAAAACTTAAGGCTTTTCAGGTACACTACCCACCCATAAAAATTGACCTAGGAAAAGAAGGCACCCAATGGTTGTATTATGATTTAAGCCCTGAGTTGAAGCAATTAAAGTGGTTTCCATACCTTCAATTTGGGATCATTGCGGTGATTGTTCTTATTGGATACCTTGTATTCTCTACCTTTCGTCGTGCAGAACAAAACCAAGTTTGGGCTGGAATGGCAAAGGAAACTGCCCACCAATTGGGCACGCCGATTTCCTCGCTCGCGGCTTGGATGGACTATCTTGAGGGACAATACGTAGATGCAGACAGTTTATCGGAAATGCGAAAAGACATTACTCGGTTAGAAAAAGTCACGGATCGATTCTCGAAAATTGGTTCTGAAGCCATGTTGAATCCAGAAGATCTCGATGCTACTGTATCTAACATCGTGAGTTACCTTCGCCCGAGGCTTTCTGACAAGGTTACCATTGAAATTTCGAATCCATACCATGCCCCTATTTGGGTTCGTCATAATCCGTCATTAATGGATTGGGTTATTGAAAACATTTGTAAAAATGCGGTAGACGCCATGGAGGGAGCGGGGAGCATTAAGGTCCTTTTTCATAAAGAATCCCGTTGGGTACATATCGATATTGAAGATAATGGAAAAGGGATGTTAAAAAACCAATTCAAGTCGGTATTTCAACCGGGATATAGTACTAAAAAACGAGGTTGGGGCTTAGGACTATCGCTTGTTAAACGGATCATTGAGACGGGGCACAACGGGAAGGTGTTTGTATTGAAAAGTGAGCCTAACCATGGAACTACCTTTCGTATCAGTTTACCGTTATAGGTTTTCGAGATCGGGGGTTCGCATCACCACAAACGCTTTTAACACCACCTCTCCAACCCCAGGAACCTCCACTAAAATGAGATAAGTTCCTCCAGAAACGGGGATGTTGGCTTCGTTGCATAAATTCCAATCTTGGTAGGTGATTGGGCTATCTTTTTTGAATTGTTTAAGCCGTTTACCCTGTGCACTGTAAATACTTATGGTACACCGTTCGGGAAGGTTGGTAATTTTTATTTTATTTTCAAGCTTAGTTCGCTCATAATCGGAGAAGGCATAGTAAGGATTCGGGACCACGTTAATCATGCTCAAGACTTCCTTGAGGGCATCTTGTGCTCCCACTTGGGTAGCGATATCATCCATCGACCAACCATACATCGGTCGCCCGTTGTTT
>JBJTWF010000105.1:0-43870 GCA_046081565.1 Flavobacteriales bacterium
ATAGATGTCGGCGGTCCTTCTTCGATGGCTTGCCTGTTCCGAAATGTTGGTATGCGCGTTGAGAGGCATTATAATCTATGAACTTTTGACGTTCAGATTCAGGTGTTATATCCATTATAAATTGATCCACTAACGGTGCGCCAACACGCTTTTCGGTTAGGTCTATGACGCGATATGAAAACCATGCATTCGCTTTTTGAACCGTAAGATGATCCCCAACTTTAATCTCTTTAGAAGCTTTTACTTCGGCTGCATTACAACGCACTTTCTTCTTCGAAACAAGCTCTGTCGCTATTGAACGGGTTTTAGTTAAACGAACACACCAAAGGAACTTATCTATTCTCAAGGACATTTTTAACTTTATTAGAAAGCCCAGAAAACACCAAACAATACGACTCTGAGATCAACGAAGTAACCAACGAAAAATCGGTTTGTGGATGGGATAAATGAATGGTTACCCAATGGGACTTATTCATATGAAATCCAGGGGTTATCCATGCGCACGATTCTATTAATTCATCCACCTTCGACGGGGTTGATTTTAACGTAATCGCGTTCGGTGATTCGATATCAATTAGTAAAAACATTTTACCTCCGACTTTATAAACTAAAGTGGTTTTATCAAACGGGAACTCTTCTGTTACATGAGAAAAAGAGGTGGCGGTGGAATGTACTAACTCAAAAGACATTTACACGTGGACGAACTCCGGACAATCTTTTTTCCCCAACAATTTTAGCATTCTTGCATGTTCTTTAATCGCCGAGAAAAAGGTTCGATTGGTATAGTACGGAAGATTAAATTCATGTGCCGTTTTTTTAACTATTTCCGAAATCGCTCGGTAATGAACGTGGCAAATAGTAGGAAACAAATGGTGTTCAACCTGAAAGTTAAGCCCTCCAACTAACCAAGTAAACCACCTGGACTTAACCCCAAAATTAGCCGTAGTAAATAATTGATGAACCTTTGCATCGGCCTGTAAATCACCCGAACTGTCGGGACGCTGAAACTGGGTGTCAGGAATTACATGAGCCGGTTGAAAAATCAAGGATAATATCATTCCTGCAACGCATTGCATCAATACAAACCCAATTACCACAATATACCAAGAAACGGGGGCGAAAATAAGGGGAGTAACTATAAAAAGGAGGGTGTAAACAATCTTCCAGAAAATAATATGAAACAAGTGCTTTGAGAGGGTTAGGCCTTGTGAAGCCGTTAACCCTTGTTTGTGATATCTTATCGCTTGTTTATAATCTTTTGTTAGATACCACATGATGGTCATAAGCGGATAAAAAAACCAGGCATAGATGTGTTGATATTTATGTACCGGTTTCCATTCAGAATGCGGAGAAAACCTTAAAATGGGAATTGGCGGAGCGATGTCCTCATCAAAACCATCAACGTTGGTAAAGGTGTGATGTAGAACGTTGTGTTGAATTTGCCAATTGGTTGGATTTCCACCTATGATATTTAAGACGCCCCCTACCAACTTGTTCACACTTCGCTTAGATGAATAGGCTCCATGGTTCGCATCATGCATGACGGAGAGGCCAACGCCTGCCATTCCAATGCCCGCAATAAACCACAAGGACAGGTTTACCCAAGGATTCGAAACACACAATGTTAAAACCAATGGAGTCAAATAAAGGGCGAGCATGAATACCGTTTTAAATACCATAGATGTATTCGCATGTTTGGAGGTGTTTTTTTGCGAAAAATATTGGGAGACTCGTTCATTTAAAACGCGAGCAAAATCTTGATTGCTGTTTGTTGAAAAGCGGGGGGATTTAAAGGTAGTACGCATGCGGCAAAGGTACACTAAATGATCATACAATCATTTTTTATTCTTAAAATATAGCTTAGCGTCAATTTTTACTTCATTACTAACTGAAGTTTCATCACCAACATTGAAGTCTGCACGTTTAATAGGAAAGGAGGCTGAAAGAAGCGAATTTTTATCGGATGTTCTCGGCTCCCATTTGACAGGGATTTTCATCCAGCGCACCACACCTTTAACCGTCATGTTTCCTTCGGCGAAGTAATCTCCTGCGGGCGATGTGCTGATTTGTCCTTGAAAACGAATTACAGGAAACTGCGCTGCATGGAAATAATCAGACGACAAGGCATGTTTCGTCATTCCCGGAACTTCTAAGTCTAATGAATTTACATCTAATAACAAGTCCAATGTCTTAGGTCGTTTTAAGGAGGGGTCAAAAACCACTTTACCTTTTACCACTCCGAACGAACCCGAAAAATCCTCAGATAGAAGCAAAACCTTAGATTTTATATCAATCCCCCACAAAGAGTCACCCCCTTTTTTCTGGGAAAACCCTTTAGCAGAGAAAAACAAAAGCAGGTAAAACAAATACTTCATAAACCTATTGTCCTGCTGCGATTCTAGTTTTTAACGAATTCCAAATCCGCCTGGAGTGTAACGGTGTTTTCCACCACGGCAAGGGGCATGTCTTTCCCTACGCCAAAATCTAAGCGGTTAATTTTTCCGGAAATGTAGAATCCGGCAACGTCGGCACCGGCTCTGTTTTTTGCATTGCCGTTGTGTGTAGCTTCCAAGGTTACTTCTTTGGAAATACCGTGCATCGTGAGGTTCCCTAAGATTTGGTATGTATTTCCTTTTAGCTTTTTACAAGAAGTGGATTTAAACTGTAGGGTTGGAAATTTCGCGGCAGCAAAAAAATCATCTGACTTCAGGTGGTTGTCACGCGCCTCGAGTCCTGTATTGATGGAATTGGCTTCGGCCGTCAATTCAAATGTTGCTCCATTAAAGTCTGCGTCATTTACCGTGTTTACCGTACTCGAGACCTTATCAAAGGACCCATTTGCATCAGAAATTCCCATGTGCTTAACTTTGAAACCAAGCCTCGAATGTGCGGCATCGATGGACCAGCTTTGCACCAAAACATACGTAAATGAACTCAAAAGAATCACAAACATCGAAAGGGGTAAAATCGTTTTTTTCATGGTATAAAATTTATACAAAGATATCATCGATAATTGAACTGTGGCATGACGTAGGTGAAGAATTTAATGTAAGGTTTGATTAATAATTTCCAAGGTCTTTGATACATTTAAATTTGGTGTGTGTTTGCTCAAATAAAACAACATGAGGTTGACTAACTCTTTTTGTGAAGATTTCTCTACGGGTTTAGCTTCAAGAATTAATCGATTCCACGCTTGGGCGGCTGGATTTTTTGTCATTGAAAGGATAAATTCCCCTTGCTCAACTTTTAAATCATTGGCTCCGGGATTACCAATTGGCTGTATCCCTAAAACATGAATCCATCCATTTAAAAACCATGTAGGAAAGGAATATAGTTCGCTCTCCTTTTTCATTTTTGTTTTCGCAAGCCCTAGGAAATCGTATGCCTGAGCTTCATCTGATTTTTGGGCTATGGTTTGATGGATTATATCGGCAACGAAATAGCGAACGAACAGTTCGATTGGTGGAATACTAAGGTCTTCTGGTGAAGCTTTCGGCACCATCGATTGAAGGGTTGGAAATTCAAATTTTGGGTCCGTTTTAATTATAATTTCACACTCTTGAAGCACTAAGGGATTTGTAATCTTTCCACGGTTAAACGAGATGGCTTTGAGCACCCCTTGATCGCGGGTTAAAAAAGAATGTCGCTGCGTGTTTAATGAAAAAGAGGAGCGATGAAGGAAAATTCCCTGATGAACCGTAATCACTTGGCAAAGGTAATCAACCTTTTTTTATCGTAACCTTAACCCCAGACTGAATCTGTTCTTCTTTCCATTGGTTGAGGGTTTTTTTAAGCTTACCATTCTCTTTTTTATTTCTTTCTGGTTCCGAGGTAGCGGCGGAAGGACTAGGTGTGTTCGTCGGGGCTTTCCCTTGATTTGAATTAAAGTTCAATTTAACTATTTCCTTTTTTTGTTCTTTGGGTTTATACTCCTCAACCGTTGAATCTTTTTTAAACCCCCCGAATTCGGACTTAATAATTCCTTTGAGTGTTTGCTTTTCTGCTTGGATATCCTCTTTTAACTGTTCTTTTCTAGCCGTTTTATCCCATATGATTTGTGGGTTGTCGACATGACCATACATTCGAAGAAATACATTTAATCCATTTTCATCGTCGATAACTTTTCCGTATGCTGCATCTCTGTCTTCCGACACCAATTCTCTAAAATTAAATCCCATCCGATAGTCAATTGTGTTGTCAAACGTATGTTTTCCAGATATGTCTAAGTCCAGGGCGTTGGATGCAATATGCATTTCCGGAATTTCTATTGTATTGTTTCTTATTAGCAAGGTGTTTTCTAGGGTTTCAAATTGAATGTTGGCCAATTTCCGTTGAAAAGATGCGATGTTCTTTTTCCCTAAGACCAGACGACCCGCATTGGTATTAATGCTGTTTGCGACATCGTTGAGCGAACTAATGTTCTGTAATTGACCTTCTCTAACATTCATATGTACGCTAGCAACAACTTGATCTAATTGAATACCAGACGTTAAATCAAAGGGGGCGGCCATGGTTACTTCTACGTGGGCCTTTCCCGAAATTTGCTCTGAATTTATTACGGTTTGGTCGAAATTATTCCATTCCTTAAAAAGGGGGGCGAAGTGAATGTTGTCGCTTTTTCCGTTTAAAGATAAATCAAATCGTTCTGGAGTTTGCTCTGCTATGGACAGGCTGCCCGACATATCTGCATTTGAATTTCGTAGTTCAAGATGGGGGAAGTTGAGTTTTCTGTTTTCAATGTTCAATTGGGTATTGATGTGCTCAAACCGATGCCCTTGGTAGGTAAGGTTTGATACGCTTAACCCTAGGGTTCCAGACATGTCGTTAGGCAATACAAATTGCTTTCCTTTCGACGATTTTTTTTCTTCTTTAGTCGTTGCCCCTAAATCTTCGACCCAAATGTTTTTGCTATTGACTTCCGCATCGAATCGTAAGGACCCTTTTGACACTAAGTAGTTAAAAATATTTTTTGCTTTACCCTCTAATGTTAAATCACTCTGATTAATGTTCAATTGGCCATCAGAAACCATTAATTCGTCCCCAACCAGTGAAATCAGTGCGTTAAGGTTGCTAAAACGCCGTTGGTCCCCTTTTAGTTTCAGGTCTACTCCTGTTAAGCCAAGGGTTCCTCCCACTTCATTAACTTCAACTTTATCCTTAACTGCGACATTAAAATCTACGTTTACTTTAGCTTTCCCCTTGATGTTTTCAACATCTGAAACGCTGAATAGCATGTTTGCGGCATTAAGGTCAACATCTCCGGTCGCTCTTCCAACAATGGAAGGAAAAATAAAATTCGTTAGGTCAAGGTTAGCTTTAAACGGACCGGCGGAGGTTAGGAAGGTTAGCGAGGGGAAATGAAGTTCATCTTGATAACTATTCCCATTACTTCGGTAACTACCCCGTAGATTGATGTTTTTAATGTTTGTTTTTTTTATAGGCTCCGTTAGGCAACCATTTAGAACGGAAAAATCGCATGCTACATTGGTTGGTGTATCTTCACCTGTCTTGCCATGGATTAAAGCATTAAACGTAACTTCACCCCCTCCCTGGTAACGATCAATTGCTGTTTTTGCATTATCTAAAGACAATTTGTTAACCACATCACTTAAGGTGAGGTTGCTGGACTTTAGCGAAAAATAAACCGTGTCGGGGTTATATTTACCCTCACAATGAAATGGAAGTTGTTCCACTAAAATCGTTGATTTGGGCAAGAAATATTCTTGTTTATTTAAGTCTATCTTCAGGGTCAGGTCTACGTTAACAGCTTTATTATTAATTAATTTGACGTTTCCTGAAGTGTAGTGGTTTAAAACAAAATCCCCTTTTGAAGCCAATCCATAATGATTTGAATTAAAATCACCGGAAAACTGCATTGATTTCAGGTGGGTTGATAAGCGTTTGTTGCTTTGGTCGTTCAGGTAATTAACCTGCATATTTTTTACGTGTATGTGGGTTAATTTTATGTGCATTGGCTCTTCTTTCGTTTGGACGTTTTTGTCCTTGAAAATCATATAATTCACATCACCCCCCTTCGTGGTTCTTAGGTTTAATTCCCCCTCAGTAAATTCAAGCGTTTTAATTTCTTTTTCTTTTTTAAGAAGGTCAAAGGGATTTAATTCCACCCTAAACGTTTTTGCTTTGAAAAGAAATTCCTCAGAGTTAGTATTTCTGTATGCATCCTTGGCAGTTACTCCGTGGACATTTATGGAGACGTTTGGAAAAGTACTCCAAGCGGTAAGGTCTAAGGTAGCATAGGAAAGCGGCTTTCGCATATCCTTGGTGATTTCAGAAACCACCATTTTACATATACGTTCTTGAAACAGAAATACGGTGGTAAAGAAAAGGAAACAAAGCATAAAGGTCAATTCAGCAACCCCTTGCGCAATATGAATTATAACTTTTTTAAATGAAGTCATCTGACCCAATGTTTTTGGGGCAATTAACGAGTGGCCCCGCTTAAAGGTTACAGGGTTTACCAATAATTTCCTATTTGAAGGGGTGAAATCCTAAATGTGAAGCGAACGGTTTCCAGTCGCTCCAAGCGCTGCCTCCTTCATGGCTTCAGAATAGGTCGGGTGTGGGTGACAAATACGCGCGATATCCTCTGCTGAGGCTCGGTACTCCATGGCAATAGCCGCTTCCATAATTAGGTCTGCTGCTCTTGCCGAAATGATGTGGACCCCAAGCACCTCATCGGTTTGCTTGTCCGAGATGATCTTTATGAGTCCTTGGGTATCCATAGATGCTCTTGCGCGTCCCAGGGCTTTAATAGGAAAACTTCCGCTTTTAAATTCCACTCCCTGCTTTTTTAATTCCTCTTCCGTTTTACCAACGCTAGCTACTTCTGGCCAGGTGTAAATTACCCCAGGAATCAGGTTATAATTAATATGGGGTTTTTGACCAGCAATGGTTTCTGCCACAAACACACCTTCCTCTTCTGCTTTGTGGGCTAGCATCATTCCTCGAACGACATCACCGATAGCGTAAACGTTGGGCACCTTTGTCTGTAAATATTCGTTCACTTCTACCTGTCCTCTTTCGTTGGTTGAAAGGCCAATGTTTTCTAATCCTAGGCCTACCGTATAAGCCTTTCTCCCTACAGCAATCAAACAATAATCCGACGTCAGTTGGAGGTTGTTCCCCTTCTTGTCTTTTACCTTTACCAAGGTTTGTTTTCCCGTGTTTTCTACCGATTGAACTTGGTGTTCAAAGTGGAATTTTATCCCTTCTTTTTTCAAGATTTTCGTCAACTCTTTACCGATAGCACCATCCATTGTACCAAGTATGGTAGGCAAATTTTCAATCACATCCACTTCACTTCCCAATCGAGCATAAACAGACCCAAGTTCTAGGCCTATTACACCACCACCAATAACGATTAATTTTTTAGGGATTTCTTTTAAGGACAAGGCTTCTGTTGATGTGATAATTCGGTTTTTATCAGGCACCATGCTGGGAAAATAACTCGGTTTTGATCCCGTAGCAATTATGGTGTGTTTAGATTTAATTTCTTTCGCCCCTTCCGAAGACGTGATTTTAATGGTTGTGGAATCAACAAATGATCCTGTACCGTGAAACACTTCAATTTTATTTTTATCCATCAAAAACTTTACACCTGCACAAGTTTGATCAACCACCTCATTTTTTCTTGCTATCATTTGGGTAAAATTCGCCTTGACATCCTTAACTTCTATGCCGTGTGACGAAAAATGGTGTGTAGCATTGTAAAAATGTTCGGAAGAATCCAACAACGCTTTGGAGGGTATGCATCCAACGTTAAGGCAAGTCCCTCCTAAGGTACTGTACTTTTCAACAAGAGCAGTCTTCATTCCCAATTGAGCACAACGGATTGCCGCAACATATCCTCCGGGACCAGATCCAATGACAACAACATCAAACATAACATTCATTTATTGCAAAATTACGACAAGGAAAAGGAATTGTTCCAAAAAAAGTCTGCTTTTGGCAACCGAATTAAAAATTAATTGTTCCATTATAGTGAAAAACAAAATTGGTATCATGGGGGCAGGTTGGTTAGGAATGCCACTTGCCACTCACCTTAATGGCGATGGGTTCAGTGTATTTGTTTTAAGCCGGTCCTTGGAAAAACTTACCCAATGCGAAGACGTTAACATTCCTTTGTATTCTTATGCTGAATCAAAAATGTTAGCCCCTCATTGTGATGTGCTAATCTGTTGTATCCCCCCTATCGATTCATATGCAGATTTTGTAATAAAACACGTTAAAAACGTTTGGCCCAACCATGTCGTTTTTTGTAGTTCAATCAGTGTTTATGCGCAAACGGAAGGTGTAATCACAGAAAAATCGGAGGCATTAGGAAATACAACCCTTATCGCCGTGGAGAAAGCGTTAATTGCTTTAAAAATCCCGACAACCATCTTACGGTTAGGGGGATTAATTGGGCCCTTAAGGCATCCTGCGTATTTTTTCGCGGGAAAAAAGAGCCTTTCGGGAGGCTTGGCGCCGGTAAACTTAATCCATCAACAAGATGTTTTATTGCTAATCAAAACGCTTTTAACAAATCGTAAACCGGGAATATACAATGTAGTATACCCCGCACATCCCACCCGAAAATCTTATTATGAACAAGCGTGTTTTGAAAGGGGGCTGGCTCCCTGCACCTTCGAAAGTACGGGAACGGGAAAGTGGGTGGACGGTAATGCTATTGTCACTGATTTGAAAACGGGCTACAGCCAACCCATTTAAAAATGTCTTCTTAATTTCCTACCTTTGCTTAACACGGATGTCTCGAACGCTACTCTTCCTATTTCTTTTCTTATCCCTTGGTTCAGCGAGGGCCTCCCACATTATTGGCGGGGATATTTATTATGATTATCTTGGGAACAACCAGTATCGTTTCTTCATAACCTTATACCGAGACTGTGCTTCGAATGGAGCAGCCTATGATGACCCGTTACAACTAGCCATTTATAATGGAAATGGAACGTTATTTCAGAACATAAGCGTTCCTTTTCCAGGAAGCACCCCTGTCCCCCTTAATTTTAATAATCCTTGTGCCACACCACCGAGTGGGATATGTGTACAAAAGGCAACGTATGTTGTAGTGGTTACCCTACCACCAACCCCCTTGGGATATGATATTTCATACCAACGTTGTTGTCGCGGACCCAACGTAACAAATCTTGTAAATCCTGATGATACAGGAATAACGTTGACGACACACATCCCAGGGAATGCGCTAGGAAATGGTAGCCTTTATCAAAACAGTTCTCCAAGATTCACAAACTATCCCCCTATTGTCCTATGTAATACAGAATCCATTACGTTCAATCACAGTGCGACAGACCCCGACGGGGATCAACTTACCTATTCGCTGGTAACCCCTAATGCGGGGGCAAGCTCAATAACGCCTTTACCTCCTCAAACACCTGCTCCGCCCTATCCTCCTGTTCTTTGGAATCCCGGATATACGGCAGCAACACCTTTAGGTCCTGGATCAACGCTAAGCATCAATGCCAATTCCGGAATGATGCTGGTGGTTCCCCAGAACATAGGTTTATTTGTGGTTGGGGTCAAAGTAACCGAGACGAGAAATGGAGTGATTATTGGTTCCACGGTTAGAGACTTCTTGTTTCGAGTTTTCGATTGTAATATAACCTTACAAGCTTTATTGCCTACGCAAGAACAATTACCCACCTTTGTCTCATATTGTCAAGGGTTGAGCGTTAATTTCGTTAACAATTCGTATGGTGGGGGTAGTTATGCTTGGGACTTCGGGGTTTCTGGAATTTCTAACGACATTAGCACATCGCAACAACCAACCTATACGTATCCGTCGCCTGGAACGTACATGGTAACCATGATTGTTAATCCAGGACAAGCCTGCACCGATACGGCTTACATGAACGTCGTGGTAAACAACCCCTTTAGCGTCTCTTGGACGAGTGAAGATTCCCTTTGTATCATAGGAAACCAATTCAATTTTATTGGGAACAGTAGTTCTCCTCCAGGAATTGGGACTTACAATTGGGTTTTTGATAATTCGGCAAGTGTTGTGAATGCAAATGGCTTAAGCGTTCCTAATGTAACGTATAGTTCTTCAGGATTTCACGTTATTACGTTAACGGGGGATAACGGAGATTGCATTACTTCATTTACAGACTCGATATTTATCTTCGATGTTCCCACTGCCCAATTTCAAATTCCAAATAACGTTGAATGTATAGGATTGAGCGTTCCTTTTAGCAATTCATCTACTAATAGTTTAACATACCATTGGGATTTTGGAATTAACAATCAACTTGGTGACACGAGCAATCAGCTTAACCCGTCATTTACCTTTCCCGCAGCAGGCACCTACACGGTAACGCTTACCGTTTCATCTGGCCCCAATTGTTCAGACTCAGAAAACCTCTCCCTTACCGTAAATGAACCCTTGGTGCTTTCCTTTGTTCACAGTGACTCACTCTGCTTACTTGGCGGATTGTACGCGTTTGATGGATCTGTGAGCGGCCCTCCATCTGCAACGTATTGGTGGGATTTCGGCCCCAACGGGAGCCCGTCGTATTCAAACAGTATCGACGTTGATAGCGTAACGTTTAACCAAGGGGGAATACAACCCATAACCCTTTATGGTAGTTTTGATAATTGCATCGATTCTCTACGGGATTTTGTTTATGTTTATTTCCCTCCACAAATTGGATTTACTTTAATCCCTGGGCTGCAATGTTCGCCTTTTTCAGCCACATTCCTTAACACGAGTTATTCGGATGGTCCGGCGAATTACACGTGGGATTTTGGAGATGGCTCCAATAGCAGTTCATTCAATGGTTTTCATGTATACTCAATCGTCGGGAGTTACTCTGTAGGCTTAACCATGATAACGACCGAAGGCTGTATTGATACGTTATATCTGCTCAAACAAGACCTTGTCAATGTAAAACCATCTCCTGTAGCTGACTTTATAATAACTCCTGAAGAGGTAGACGTATGTGAAAACGAAGTTGAATTCATCGATGCTTCGATTGGGGCAACGACTTACCAATACCTTTATGATCACCAAGCTTTTTTAAATACCTTGCCAAGCTTTAGTCACGAATATCAACATTATGGACCCGATTATCCTATGCTAACCGTAGCCAATGAATTTGGATGCAAGGATTCTATACGAAAGTCGGTAATGGTCTTTCCTTTTGCGATTTATGTTCCTAATACCTTTATTCCTGATGGTGATGGTAAAAATGATGTTTTCAATGCAACGACGTCCTTCGAAATTTTGGATTGGGAATTTGAAGTTTACAACCGTTGGGGAGAACGCGTGTTTACCTCTACCCAACTGCAAGAGGGTTGGGATGGTATGTACCGAGGCATGAAAAGTCCTGATGGGGTGTACGCCTACAAAATCAGATATCGTGGGTGTGAACATCCGAGCGCTTGGCAACAAATAACGGGCTCGGTGCAACTGCTTCGTTGATCGTTATTATTTTCTCAAAACGAAATTTTGGCCCAAATAAACTTTTCTTACTTGTTCATCACTAGCCAGTTCCTCTGCTGTTCCAGAACGTAAAATTTTCCCTTCAAAAAGAAGGTATGCTCGATCGGTAATGGATAACGTTTCTTGTACGTTGTGATCGGTAATTAATACACCAATGTTACGCTTTCTTAAATCCGAAACGATGGCCTGAATGTCTTCAACGGCAATAGGATCAACTCCTGCGAAAGGTTCATCCAACAACACAAATTTCGGGTCCGTTGCTAAGGCCCTGGCAATTTCTGTCCTTCTTTTTTCTCCTCCTGAAAGGCGATTCCCTAGCGTTTTTCTAACTTTCTGGAGCGAGAACTCAGTTAACAGTTTTTCCAACTTTTCTAATCGTTGCTTTTTGTTTAGTTTGGTCAATTCCAAAATGGCCATAATGTTGTCCTCAACACTTAATTTTCTAAAGACGGAAACTTCTTGAGGCAGATATCCCAATCCGAGTTGGGCCCGTTGATACATCGCCTGCTTGGTAATGTCTAGCTGGTCTAGATACACTTTTCCCTTGTCCGGTGTTACTAAACCAACAATCATATAAAATGAGGTTGTTTTACCGGCACCATTGGGTCCCAACAATCCCACAATTTCGCCTTGAGATACTTCAATAGAAACCTGGTCAACCACTTTCCTTCCTCGGTAGGACTTTTGAATGTTATAGGTGTAGAGTTTCATTATTCGAAATTACTAAAAATTGAAGGAGAATCTCGCCCTAATTCCAAGGGGGCTGGTATTTGGTGTGAGATGGGTGACCCTCCACACACAATCAACCCTTACGATTTTAAAAATATTTTCAAGTCCAAACGAAACTTCGACATAAGGAACTTGGTTGAATGCCTTGACATAACTTGGAATTAATGCATTCGCCTGATGGCGGTCAGAAAGTGCACCGAGTAACAGCTTTTGTGTGGTAACAAAGCGTAGATTTAACTTTTTTATTAGGGGTATTTGATTTAAAAAAACACCTCCCCAATGGTTTTCAATAAACCCACTCACGTACTTGTCAGAAATAAATTCAAGAAAGTTCATTTTATTATATGCCGTTAACAAAAGCCAATACGATTGATTCCCTTCATGAGCCTTTAAGAAAGGAAAGGCTGTACTTCCAAATACATATCCAGTACTGAATCCATAACGAAGCCTACCTAAAACCCCTAAATGGGTATAGTGTTCCAACTGAAATTCAACTTTTTGATAATTATAAAGGCTTCCCCCAATGCCTTTTACCCCAAAAATTCCCTGGATGGAGAGAATCGGATAGGGAGAGCCCACGCTTGTACGATCAAACTGACCAGATAAAAATTCTTCTTGTTTTGTCCAACGTATTTTACCGATAAATTCTGCAGTACGTATGAACGAAAGGGTGTCCATTCCGCCTGTAATGGGATTGTTTCTAAGATAAGTGCTGGCGCCAAGGGGGGTGTATTCTTTCCAATCAAACCCTGTAGTAACAATAATATCTTTTTTAATATCTTTTTCTAAGTTTACCCCAACCTTTTTGATAAAGGTAAGCTTATCAAAGGGGGCCGTATTAAAAACCGTTGCAAAGGTGCTTCCCAATTGTGCTGCCGTCGGAGATTGACCTATTTGTTCTAGGTCGTACATTACGTAGGTTGAAAGCATTCCCCGTTTTTGGGGCGTAATGTTATATCGAATCAGTGCGGAATATTTCCATCGTTCATCGGCTAAACCGTATCCAATTTTTCCCCCGATTTCGAGTCTTTTTGAAAACTCGTTGGAAGTTCTCATGGCGCAGGAAAAACGAACCTTTCTATGGGATTGGTGCTCACCAAAGAGGTGGCATTACCGAATTCTATTTTCTTATAAGGAAAATACCCTGTTGTGGCAAAATAGGTAACCTTTCTCAAATTGGCAAACCGTTTAATGCCATTGAGGGTGTCCATCATATCGCTGATGTTGTGTTCCGTTTGATTCAAGGAAACATCGCGTAATGTATCCCAGGCTTCATCTCCTTGCGTTTTTGCATTGTCTAAAAAATCTACGGCGTTATTGGCACTGTAAAAAGCCTCTGGTTTAAGGTCATTAATCACAAAGTGATCCCTATAGCTAGACTTTTTGGCAAAAAAGCCATATATTTTCGTTTTCTCTGTAAGGCGAATGTCAAGCAGTAACTTTTCCTTTGTCATCATCCAAACCTCAGGCAAGACTTGATCAAACGTTTGTTCAAAAAATAAATCTTGAATATAATTTAGGTTTGAATTTGCGCTGATGTTTGCTCTTATGGATTGGATGGCGTAAGTGGTGTCGTGGACCCACATATCACCCACAAAGGCTAGGTCCCCTTGGCGTTTGGGCGCAAACGTTAATTTATAGCAGAACTTATTGTTAATGAGGGCTGAATCTTGAACGTAAAATTTATACATTGAGCGAGCATAATTTGCGATAGGGCTGATAAAGGATTTACCAAATAAATCGATAACATTTTCATATATATTTATGTCCAGGTACATATCTCCTAGGAATTGTGCCGCTTGCAAATTTTCAACCCCCGTTATTTTTGTGGCCTTGACGATTTCTCTTTTTCTTTTGGGTTTATTGGCGTAGTAAAAATCGGAGACCGACTCTGTTAGCACCGCCGGTAAGGAACGTTTGCCGGATTCCGCGGTATCAAGATAGTTTAAAACCACATCCAGTTTTTTTAAGAGGGGGTTGTTGTTGATTTCATCCCCTATGTTGTTGATGTCCACCTGGATTTTATTATAGGCTTCGTATTGATACGCCTGCAATCTTTCCTTATTATTTACGGGCTTATGTGCTATGATTTTTTTATGAATCCTTACCGACAAAGGTTCTTCTGGTGGGGTAATAACAATCGTTCTTAGTTCTCGTTCATAAGCACGCAACAACACATCCACGCGTTGCTCAACGCCTTCCTCAATTTTTATTTTTTCGGTCCGTAAACTAAAGCGTGAAAACTGAATAGAATCTACGGGATAATACGTCTCTAATTGATAGGTTCCAAGGCTATCGGTTAAGGTTGCGATTTTAAGCGTTGAAAAGCTAACCTTAACTCCAGCTAGGGGTTGATTTCCCTCAAAGGATAGTACGGTTCCTTTCACAATGGTTTTTTGAGCAATGTTAAGACCACTTATAAAAAGAAATAAACAACAACACAAACCTGCTTTATTCACGAATTCGTTTTTTGATGGCCCTCTTTGAAAAGAGAATCCCTACTTCGTACAATATTATTATTGGAATGGAAACAATTACTTGTGATAATATATCTGGAGGAGTAATAATCGCTGAAATAATCAGAATAACAACGATGGCATGTCGGCGATATTTTTTTAAAAACGTGGGGGTAATTAAGCCGATATGGGTTAAGAAAAAACTGGCAATTGGAAGTAAAAACAGCAATCCCGTGTAAAAAACCGTCGAAATAATGGTGCCCATATAAGAGCCTATCGTAAAGTTATTTTCGATTGCTTGAGAAATCTGAAAAGAACCAAAAAACGTTATCGTCAATGGCGCTACTACAAAATACCCAAAAGCAATTCCTAAGAGAAAACATAAACTAACTAAAAACACAATTCCTCTTGCTGCTTTTATTTCGTTTGTTTTAAGTCCGGGCTTTACAAAAGACCAAATTTGATAAAATATATATGGGGATGATGCAATTAACCCTCCCATAATGCTCATCATCATGGCATAGTTAAACTGCCCTGAAACGGTCATGCTTTGCATTTTAACGGTGGTATCCTCTACACAAACTCCGAGCATTGAACATAAAAACCGGAAAGACACAAAGTTCTTATTTCGCATGGAAAGGAAAATATGGTTCATAATCCACTCTTGAAAAAACCATATCAGGGTGGCAAACAATAAAACCACTATCGCAATTCTAACCAACCTCCAACGTAACTCATCCAAGTGTTGTAAAAATGACATTTGGTCCTTTTCCATGGCAAGACAAAGGTATAAAAATCAAATCGCTAAAGAGAATTTATATTAAACGTAAATCGTTTACGTTTAGCCGGAGTACGTTTGCTTAAAAAAAGATGAAATCAATAAAAATCAAAGAACTTGCCTTTAATAGTATGACCCAAGAGGTCGAATGCTTCGGTGCTTTATATACGGGGTCTCTTTCCATTGAAAGCCAGGTTACCATATGCTACAGTACGCTCAATAAAATAATGAACAAAATCGCATCTCTTTGGCCTAGTGAGGACATTTGGCAATGGCTTGAAAGCAGAGAAAACCTAGCAGGAACCTTTTATTGCATCCGTTTTCCAGAGCCATATCAATTACACCTTGACTTGCTAGACTTTCAATCTTGGTTCAATGATAAACCGCGAAAAATCTCTGCGTAATTAGGGCTGGATAATTACAGACTCTTCGTTTACCTTCTCGGCTTCTATTTTAATTATGCCTTGACCTTGACGGTTCCCTTTATATGCTTCTATATCTAACACCGCAACTCCCGCTTGGCCCAATTGATAAATCTCATTGTAGTTAAAGGTGGCAATCCCTGCTGCGTTAGTATATGCCGTGTCGTAAACAACCACTTGAGAGGGGCAATTGCACGTGGACGTTCCGTGTAAAACCACCATGGCCTGTTCCACTAGTTGATTGTTCTCATCTCGAACTTCAATTTTGGCAATGGTATCTTCTTTTTTTACACAACCCGTTGCCAAAACTAGGGCAAGCGTTGCTATTCCAAAAAACAAATGGTTTAGTTTCATATTCTTTAATTTGGCAGGTAGATCGTTTCAACTGAAGTCGTGTGGACCCGGCAGCGTGTATACCCCGTTGCGATCTTGTTATTATGCTTTACAACGATATCAAAATATCCTGTGGTATTGTCAGGACCCGATGTATTGAAGTATTGGTCCATATTCACGGTGGTAAAACCCGAGCTATTGGTGTAGGAAGTGTCGACAAACTCAAGGGTTGGAGGATTACTTTGTAGGTCACCAATTACCACCACCTTAGCTCCACTCATGAGTTGGTTGGAGGAAGACCTAACAAAAACTTTTAGAATAGCCGCTTCTTTTGGTTTACATGCAAAAGCTAGCGTGAGTAGGAGTACTATTGCCCCAATGGTTTTAAATCGTTTCATCGTAGTTTAAACTCGTTCAAAAATAACATAATATTTAGTTTTCAGCAAATTAGCATGATTTTAAGAAAATCCTACCTTTGCCCTAACGGCACTAATAGTACCATTTACCTGGGATTAAAGTTACAGCATGAAAGATAAAATTGCGCTATTAAAAGACAAAATTCTGTCAGAAAAACTTTCAACGAAAGAAGAAATAGAAAATTTTCGTGTGGCTATTTTGGGGTCTAAAGGGCTTTTAAAATCCCTTTACCAAGAACTAAAAACATTGCCTGACCAAGAAAAAAAGGTCATGGGGCAAGCCATCAACGAGGTAAAAAAAATAGCTGAGTCCATGCTAAATCCACTGAACGATCAGGGGACTAACATGAGCCAGGGGAGCGCTAATGACCTGACTCGGCCTTCCTACAATGACTTAGAGGGTACGCTACATCCGCTAACGCTCATTACATCTGAAATCATTTCTATTTTTGAAAAAATCGGTTTTGGGATTTCAGAGGGGCCAGAAATGGAGGACGATTGGCATAATTTCAGTGCCTTAAACTTTCCTGAAGACCACCCAGCAAGAGATATGCAGGACACCTTTTTTATCGATTCGTCCATTCCGGGATTGTCTCTACGCACCCACACAAGCTCCGTCCAAGTAAGAGTAATGGAAAACCAAAAACCCCCTATTCGGACGATTTCTCCTGGCAGGGTATACCGTAACGAAGCGATCTCTGCTAGAGCCCACTGCTTCTTTCATCAAATTGAGGGTTTGTATATCGACAAAAAAGTTCAATTTGCTGACCTAAAACAAACCCTTGATTATTTTGCCAAAGCCTTGTTTGGAGATGACGCGAAAATAAGGCTTCGTTCTTCGTACTTTCCCTTCACTGAACCAAGTGCCGAAGTAGATGTTTCTTGTAGCTTGTGTATGGGTAATGGTTGTGCCGTTTGTAAAAACTCGGGTTGGCTAGAAATTATGGGCTGTGGCATGGTAGATCCTAATGTTTTAGAGGCTTGTGGGATCGATCCAACACGGTACAGCGGCTATGCTTTTGGCATGGGGATAGAACGGATAGCTCAACTTAAATATCGGGTAAATGATTTGCGTTTATACTCCGAAAATGACGTGCGTTTTCTTTCACAATTTAATTTTTAAGCAATGGATTTCAAAGACCTAAGTCCCTCCATTCAACTTGATTTTATTGAGGAGAAAAGCCATGAATGCACCCAACTTATTTTCAAACACTCCACGCGTTGTATTATTTCATCCATGGCGCTTAAGAGCATAAAGACTTGTAACGAAGTTGATGCCATTTGCTGGGTATTAGACCTACTTACACACCGTTCGATTTCCAACGAAATCGCCACTAGATATCAAACCGAACATCAATCACCTCAGTTATTTGTAATCCGGAACGGTCACGTTATTGGATGTGCTTCGCATGAAGGTATTGATTGTGATTTTATACTGAATTGTCATGAAAAATAAAAAAACAATTTTTCTCGTAGCCTTTATATCCTTAATTTCAGGAATATTTGTTTACCAACAAGTATTAAGTAAGCGTGAAGCCGTAGAAGATCCTTCTGTGTGTTCTGCCTTTTCACCGCAGATGAAAAACGCGCTAACCCTTGGTGAAAACCTACCAATAATTATCTCAAACACCGCAAAATTAAAAAGCCTAACATTAACCTTAGATGGCCTTGTGCTTTTTAATCTAAAAGACCCAGGTTCCGAGGTGAAACGTACCGTCGAAACATCAAAGCTACCCATTGGAAGGCACGCCTTACGCTTACATGCCGTTTCAGCAGATGGTAATACCCTTGTCGAAGATAAAATTATCACCGTTTATCCTAAAGACCCCCCTAAAAACTGGACGTTGTCTGTTGTTAAAAGGCTCCCTCATCTTAGCAGTTCGTTTACCGAGGGATTGGTTTTCTCTGAGGGGAAATTATATGAAGGCACGGGAGACCTTAACCAAAAAGGCACTACGTTTGTCGGAGAAATCGATCTTGAAAGCGGAAGCGTATTAAGAAGTAAGTCGCAGCCTGCACCAACTTTTGGTGAAGGTATCGCCATCGTGGGTAATTTACTTTATCAATTGACTTATCGAGAGAACAAGTGTTTTGTTTATGATAAAAACTCCCTTAATTTATTGAAAACGTTTACCTATACGGGTGAGGGTTGGGGGCTAACTTTTGATGGAAAACACCTCATCATGACCGATGGAACTTCAAAAATTTCTTTCAGAGACACGAGTACGTTTAAGGAAATTAAAACGATTTATGCGTTTACCGAAAAAGAAGAAATTCCCTTGCTTAATGAATTAGAATTTATTGATGGCCTGATCTATTCCAACGTTTTTCAAACCAACAACGTTGCTGTCATTGACCCAAACACGGGTGCTGTTGTAGCTTTAATTAATGCCCAAGGGTTAGCTGCTGAAATTGGGCCTGTTGGCAACGAGGCTGTGCTAAACGGCATAGCCTACAACCCCTTAAATAAAAAACTGTACATGACCGGAAAATACTGGCCAACACTCTTCGAGATTTCTCTACAAAAAAATTAATGTTTTTCGATTAGTGTTGTTTGAACGGTATGTAATCCTCGAATAGCTCGAAGGGTATATGCTCCTTTTTTCCAATAGTGCGTATCGATGTATTGCTTTTCTTTGGTAAGGTCTAATTCCATTAGAGGTTTTTCTTGATATTCAATAAATACCCGATCTCCAGGTTTATATTGCCCCACCTTTTCAAACACCATTTGCTCATTTTCTAAAGGAACACAGGTTAGTAAAAACGATTGTTTTAACAAGGGTATCCCAAGCGACAAGGCCGCTTCTGGGATATTCCAAGTCCGAATGTAATCGATTTTAAAAGGCGTTGGAAAAGGCGTTTTTTTATTTGGCCCTGGGGAAAAGGGCCCTCCATCCATGGCTAAAGACATGTTGGCAATAACATTCATTTCAGTATTGAACGTTGCTTGATGTGAAGCCGTTAGCGTGTTATTAAAATAGAATAATACCCCGTGGGGCGTCCATAACCCAGAAAAAATAACCCAAGAACCTAATACCCCTTTACGAACGTTAACCCAGTGTCCAAACGGCTGGTCAAATATGCCGATTTTCTTTATTCGATCGCATCGGTTTGGACAGTGAACATCAACATGATATGCGTTTTTTCGCTCGCCTTTGGCCTCCATGAAATCTAATTCCTCGTTTGGCTCACCTCCATATAGCCAAAACGCTGGCCATAAGCCTTGTCCCTTGGGGAGCCAACAGCGACACTCAAAAAATCCATACTTCACCTTTTGTTTGCTCCATACCGCCGATGTTAATCGTTTAATTTCTACTTTCCCATCCATTTTACCTTGATGGGTTGCTTTCCATTTAACCGTATCGATCATCCAACTTGGAAACGTTCTCCACTCCGACGTTGTGTCTACCGTGAGGTAAAGTTGACCAGAACGTTGTTTGACCATTAGCGGGTCCGTATAGGTTTTTGCGTCCAGCGAAAGCCCTCCCCAAGGGTAATGTCCATACCAAAGTGAATCATTTAATTTATCTGAGGTAAATTCATCAATGAATACATTTTCGCTTATCGAAACCGTTTGTTCATGAAACATTACCAAAAAAGGCTTTTGTGCCTTGACCTCAAGTTTGCACAGGGCCAGTAAACCGAGTATAACCACCTTTCGAACCATATTCCCTTTTCTTGCAATCAAAATTAACAATACTCGTTTGTTAACAATGCGTATTTTCGTGATGGCATGATAAAAAGCTCTTTTTTAATGCTTCTACTTCTTATCCTTTTCAACCCTCTTTGGGGCCAAGAAGGTACGGTTAGAATCGCCAAAAAAATACCTGTTACCACGGGACCATGGTATTTCGATACGCTTTCTCCAATTCCTGGCAGTGCCCTGTGTTATCACGAAAAAAAAACCGTTGATGCCGCCTTATATGAAGTGAATTATGTAGATAAATGGATTCGTTTCAAAGCTAAAATTACGGATTCTATCCTCCTTACATATTTCCGATTAACCCTTGACCTTACCCCTAGGAAAACGACACTTGACTCTACAATTATAACCAAAAACCAGCTGATAACCACCCTTTTTGATGGGGAAGATCCTCGAGCGTCTTCTCTTTTTGGTGAAAACAACGACCTCCAAAAAAAGGGAAGCATTTCCCGGGGTGTCCGATTTGGAAACCAGCAAAACCTGGGCATTAATTCAACATTAAATTTGGAGTTAAATGGGAAGCTTTCGGAAAACATTGACATAAGCGCGTCCATCTCAGACGCCAATATCCCCATTCAGCCCGATGGAAACACCAATAAATTGCAAGAATTTGATCAGGTTTTTATTAGGCTTTCAAACACTCATTTTCAATTAACCGCTGGTGATTTTTGGATCAGCAAACCAGAGGGCTACTTCATGCAATATAAAAAACGAGGGCAGGGTTACACAGGAACGAGGTCCTTTGTTACTGCAGGGGGTACGATACATTTACAAAGCAGCGCGGGCCTTTCTAAAGGCAAGTTTAACCGACAGATCATTCAAGGTCAAGAAAACAACCAAGGCCCTTACCGGCTTAAAGGATCAGAAAACGAACCATTTATCGTGATTTTATCTGGAACAGAACGGGTATACATTGATGGGAGGCTCCTCACCCGTGGACAAGAATATGACTACACGATAGATTACAATGCCGCGGAATTAATTTTCAGTTCAAAAAACTTAATAACCAAAGACATTCGAATTGTAGTTGAGTTTCAATATTCTGATTTAACCTACACGAGAGCGCTTATCCAAGAACAATTACGTTATGAGGCCAAAGGCAAAAAAGCGTGGATAAATTATTTTCATGAGCAAGACCTAAAGAACCAACCTCTTCAGATACGCTTGGATGATCCGACAAAAATTTTACTCTCGAACATCGGAGATAATATTTCTCAAGCGGTATATCCCGCGATAGACTCTGTTGGATTCCAACTAAATCAAAACCAATATAAACGGGTCGATTCTTTAGGCTTTGATTCGGTTTTTGTTTTTACCGCCCATCCTGATTCCGCGCGATATCGCATCACCTTTATGGAGGTTGGAACGGGTGAGGGAGACTATGTGTTAGATAAAATTACTGCCTTTGGAAAAACGTATAAATGGGTGGCCCCCCAACTTGGTGTCTCCCAAGGTAATTTTACTCCAAAGCGCATTATTACCACGCCCAAAAGAAGACGCATGATAACCACTGGGTTTTCTTGTTCCCTCTCAAAGGTATTGACACTCGAAACGGAATTCGGAATTTCGGAGGCGGTTATAAATTTATTTTCGCAAAAAGATCGTGGAAACGATTGGGGGTGGTCAAACCACAGTAAGCTCTCTTTTAAATCCCCGAATAGCCCCAAAAAATGGGCCCATAACACCTCCTTGGAATCAGAACTTATTAGTCCCTCTTTTTTGGTTATTGAACCGTATCGGAAAGTGGAATTTGATCGCGATTGGAATGTTCGAAACCAGAACCTCGTTGGAACCCAAGCATTCACCTTTGTTTCTCATGAAATATCCGCAAAAACAGGAGAGAAAATTGAAGTTCAGGGACAACGCTTTTCCATTGGAAATCAATTCAAAGGTCATCGTGTGTATACTTCTGGACAAATACAACAAAAACGGATAAAAGCGACGTGGGATGCGAGCGCACTTTCTTCTGAAGGGGCCTCCTCATCTACCTTCATTCGACACCGAGCAGAAATTTTAATCCCCCTTAGAAAAGTACAACTTGGGTTTAAAGACGACCAAGAGTTCAACCAAAGAGACGCCTTGTTTGGACCCACTTCGCAGAGCTACGGGTTTTATGATTATCAGTTATTTATACAAAGTTTGGATACTGCAAAACAGTTCATCAGGGGGTTTTATCGGGAACGATACGATTGGCGGCCGGATTCCTCTGTTTTTAAAATCGTCGCGGTTGGAAGAACATTCGGGGGAGAATATAAGGCGGTAAACCGAAAAAACCAATCCCTTTCCCTGGTTTTAGGCATGAGAAGTTTGGCCGTTATGAACCCCTCTTTTACTGACTTGACCCCTGACCAGTCGCTCGTTGGAAGGGTGGATTATCGTTTTAAGACCGCGAAAGGGGCTCTACTTTGGGAATCGTACTATGAGATAGGGTCCGGACTTGAACAAAAAAGAACCTTTATTTATTTAGAGGTTAATTCCGGCCAAGGCATTTATGCATGGATAGACTATAACCAAGACGGTGTAAAGGACCTTAACGAATTTGAGGTTTCCATTTTTCCCGACCAAGCCAATTATATTCGCGTTTTTACACCCAGTAATGAATACCAAAAAACATTTACAAATGAATTTAACCAAAGCTTCTTTTGGAAACCTGAAGTCCTTTGGTCAAAAAAACAAGGCATATTAAAATTTTTCTCCTTTTTCTCCAATCAATTGCGCTTACGGTCCACCCGAAAACTTGGCTTATGGAATACGGAAGACCTATTAGTCCCCCTACGAGCGGAAATAAGTAACATTAACTTAATTTCTTCCAATTATAACCTAAGAAACACCCTTTATTTCTTGCGCCTATCCTCCCTATTCAATGCTAATTATACCCTCCAACGGGTATTGAGCAAGACCCTATTAGCCAATGGGTTTGATGGAAGAGAGGTGTATTTTCACGAGCTTAGTTTTCGATGGAACATAACCCGTTTTCTTTCCGTCAAATCGGAGGGACAAAAAGGGACAAAAACCTCCCTGTCCGATTACACACAAGGAAGAAATTTTAATCTCAACTATGCTTTCATAAATGCAGAAGTGTCCTATCAGCCCACTACGAGTTATCGTGTTTTTTTAGGGGCAAAAGGGGGTAAAAAATCAAATGATACAGCGTTAGGCGGTGAGCAAGTTCTCCACCAAGAGGTGTTGTTGGGATTGAAATATAATACGCCCGAAAAAGGAAGCATTCAAGCGGAAATGCGCATTTTGAATCTCCGTTTTTCTGGAAATGCTTTTTCACCGGTTGCTTTCGAAATGCTAGACGCGTTAAACCCTGGAACGAATTTCACGTGGAATATTTCTTGGCAGCGAAACTTAAGTAAATCGCTTCAATTAAACCTCCTTTATGCGGGTCGAAAACCAGGAAATTCAGCGGTCATTCATAGTGGAGGAATGGAATTAAGAGCCTTTTTCTAATTTTGAATATGAAAAAAGACATTGAAACCATAGAAGATGTGTCTACCTTAATCGATGTGTTTTATGAGTCCATAAATCGCTCTCCTTCTTTGCGCCCCTTTTTTCGTGACCTTTCGTGGGAGGAACACCTGCCTAAAATGAACTCCTTTTGGTGCTTTATTTTATTAGACCAGCCTGGTTATACGACTAATGTTGTGGATAAACACCTTTCGATGCCCTTAGAAAAGCACCATGTTGAGGAATGGATAACGCTTTTTCATGAAACCATTGATTCCTTGTTTGAAGGAGAAAAAGCTCAATTGGGAAAAGAGAGGGCACGACTTATTGGATTCGGAATAGAACAAAAAATGGGATTATTTAAAAACGAATTGAATTAAATCGTTCCCGTTGGCATAGACCATCAACCCTAATAATAAGACAATACCAACGTATTGCGCATACTCCAAAATTTTCTGTGGCGCCTCTTTGCCTGTAATCCATTCATAGATAAGAAATACAACATGACCCCCATCAAGCGCAGGGATAGGTAAAATATTCATAAAGGCCAAAGCAATGGATAAAAACGCCGTATTCATCCAAAAAACCTTCCAGTCCCAATCGGAAGCGAACATGTCTCCAATACGAGCAAATCCTCCGACAGAGGAAGCACCTTTTTTAGTAAAGACAAACTTAAATTGAGAAACATAATCTTTCAATAATTGTCCGCCGCCAAAAAAACCTTTGCTTATGCTTTGCGCCACATTGTAGCGTACAGGGGTAAGTGCGAGGGTATCTGAAGTTCCTTTATTTTCGCATGCGAATCCAATCGTTCCGTCTATAGTTACGTCTGAAACAAGCGAAAGCGTATCCTTGCCCCTTAACACATGCAGCGTTGCTTTCTTGCCCCTTTTGTTAAAAAGCGCTTTTTGAATTTCATCAAAATATTTAACCGAAACATTATCGATGAACAGGATGCTATCTTTTGCTTCTAACCCCGCTTTTTTACCATTACCCGTTTTCACGACTTCTTTTACCCTTTGTGGAAGAACTCGGAAATTAGCAATGCCCATTGCCCCATTTTGGAATAATTCCTGATCAATATCTTCAGGCAATACCCTTTTCAGCTCCTTACCCTTCCTGACGATAGTGAGATTGGTTTTATTTCGCAACAAGACCCCTTTATTTATGTCTTCAAAAGAATGTACTTCTTCTCCATCAACCGCCGTAATCACATCCCCAGAAAGGATATCATACTTTGCTAAATATGGGTGAATCGCCATTCCTTCATGCAATTGCTTTGGGTTTAAGTTCATTCCGCCCCAATACCAAACTATAGCCCCGTAAATAATTAACCCTAACCCTAAGTTCACGGTAACTCCTCCAACCATTATAATGAGTCTTTGCCAAACTTTTTTGGACCTAAACTCCCAGGATTCTTTTGGTTTGGCCATTTGTTCCTTGTCCATGGATTCATCAATCATTCCTGCTATTTTGACAAAGCCACCAAGCGGCAACCAGCCAATTCCCCATTCCGTAGTTGTTGGGTCTTCATTCCACGCGGAGGGAGAAGCTTTTGAAAGCCATGATGTTTGCCAGCGACCATGCACTTTTTTAATTCGAAATAGGGAAAACCAAGGGTTAAAAAACAAATAAAACTTTTCTACCCTTGTTTTAAATAACACCGCGGGTATAAAATGTCCCAATTCGTGGAGCGTAACTAAAATGGCTAATGAAAGGAAAAGTTGGGATGCTTTTATAAGAAATTCGTTCACGGGTATTCAAACTTTTATGTGTGTCAAAGATACTATGATTTTTTGTTGGAGCTTTGTATTTCTTTTCCAAGGGTATTCTTGAAAATTTTCAGAACTCCCTCGAAATAGTTAATTTCGTAAGCATCGAAAACATCGTTAAATCCCTAATTGTTATTCCCACCTATAATGAGCGGGAAACCGTCGAGCTGATGGCCGAGGCGATTATTTCGCTAAACCAAGGGTTTACGTTACTTTTTGTTGATGATAATTCTCCTGATGGTACGGGTGGCCTAATCAAAGGCTTAGAAACACAATATCCAACAAAAGTCTTTCTCCTCTCTCGTTCCGGAAAGTTGGGGTTAGGAACGGCTTACATTGAAGGGTTTCGATGGGCCTTGGCACGAGACTTTGACTACATCTTCGAAATGGACTGTGATTTTTCACACGACCCTAAAGACCTAATCCGGTTACAGCACGCATGTGCTTCCGGAGTGGACATGGCCATTGGATCACGATATTGTAGGGGCGGCAGAATTGAAAACTGGCCTTTTAGTCGTTGGTTGCTTTCATATTTCGCCAATTTATATGTACGCATGGTTTTATGGATTGGGATCAAAGATTCAACGGCGGGATTTAAATGTTATTCACGAAACGCCTTGGCTTCCTTACATTTGGAGGGAAACAAGTTTAAAGGGTATGCCTTTCAAATTTGCATGAAGTACGCGGTTCTCAAACATGGACTAACCTACACAGAAGTCCCAATTGTCTTTAAAGACCGCACCTTAGGCGTTTCTAAAATGAGTTCTGGAATCTTTAAAGAAGCCCTTTTTGGCGTTTGGAAAATGCGTAAAATGAACTTATGAGTAGAATTGTACTTCGTAACGCCACCATCGTAAACGAAGGTAAGAAATACGTTTCAGACCTCTCCATTGAAAAGGGGGTTATTGAACGCATTGCACCCATAATAACCCTTCCCGCTTCGAAAGAAATTAATTTAGAGGGAAATCTATTGCTTCCTGGATGTATCGATGATCAAGTCCACTTCCGGGAGCCTGGACTAGTGGCAAAAGGCGACATTTACACCGAGTCAAGAGCCGCTGTGGCTGGGGGTATAACTTCCTTTATGGAAATGCCGAACACCGTTCCAAACACCCTCTCCCAATCCCTTTTGGCCGAGAAGTACGCCCTCGCGTCCCAAAAGTCACTAGCAAACTATTCCTTTTATATGGGGGCCTCAAACGACAATTTGGAGGAGGTTTTGAAAACAGATTCCAAAAGGGTTTGTGGAATTAAAATTTTCATGGGTTCTTCCACGGGAAACATGTTAGTGGATCGCCATTCCGTTCTTGAAAAGATTTTCAGTTCTGCCTCTGCCCTTATTACCACGCATTGTGAAGACGAACAAACCATCCTACAAAACACCAAGAATGCCGTGGAGCGGTTCGGGGAAAAAATACCCCTTTCAATGCACCCTATAATTCGTGATGTTGAGGCGTGCTATTTGTCCTCTTCCTTTGCCGTTTCTCTTGCAAAAAAAACAGGGGCTAGGTTACATGTATTACATATTTCTAGCGCAAAGGAAACGGCGCTTTTTGACAATACGCTTCCTTTGGAGCAAAAGAAAATTACGGCAGAGGCATGCGTTCATCATTTGTGGTTTTCCGATGAAAATTACGCAGAAAAGGGGTCTTTCATTAAATGGAATCCTTCCATTAAAACTGTTTCTGACCGCGAAGCCCTTTGGCGTGCTGTTTTGGATAACCGAATTGATGTCATCGCAACGGATCATGCACCCCATACACTTGAAGAAAAACAACAACCTTATTTAAAGTGTCCCTCGGGTGGTCCATTAGTACAACATGCCTTACTTGCCATGTTAGAAAAAGTGACAAGCAATGCGATTGATATTACCAGAGTAGTTGAGAAAATGGCGCATGCTCCAGCCATTCTTTTCAGAGTGGAAAATAGAGGCTTTATTCGAGAAGGTTATCACGCAGATTTAGTAGAGGTAGATCAAACGGGAACAAGGGTGGATCGAGCTTCTCTTTTCTATAAATGTGGGTGGTCACCGTTTGAGGGACACCATTTTAACCATCGGATTAAGCGCACCTTCGTAAATGGAAACGTTGTTTATGAAAACGGACAAATTTGTTCAGAAATTACCGGTGACCGCTTGTTATTTAACACATGAAACATCCATTAATTTTTTTGGTCCTGGGATTCTTTCTATTGCATTGTTCAAGGGAAAAGCCGTCCTTTAACCTTATTCCTAAAGATAAAATGGTTGCCCTTTTGGCTGAAGTCCATTTAGTAGAGGCACACTACCAAAAAAATGCTGGATTACCCAAGGTAAAAGAGGCCCTTGATTCCTCCTTGAACAGGGTGTTTAAAAAGCACAAAACCAATAAAACGGATTACGAAAATAGTTTCAACTATTATCTAAAAAACACCGATGAATACATGGAAATAAATTCAATGGTCATTCAAGAACTCAAGGAACGAATGAATGTGAATTAAAATATGTGATTTTCTTGCGCTGTAATCCTAGTCAGTATTTCGTGTAGTATTTTTTTCTTTGATTCGGTTAGGGCTTGTTGATTCTGGTTCAGACATTCTATAATCTTCACCTTAGCATCCATGATGGTTTCTTCCGTGTACGGACTTTCCATGTTTTCTATAAGGGTTAAGCACTCTACCCCCGTCAATTCGTCCTCCAAGCAAGCCAACGCTACTATTTCTATTAAAAATGGGGCAAAATTTAGCCGTGAGTTCCACATGATTTGAACGATGGCTCTTCGGGCCGTTGTTTCGGTTTGTTCTTTTAATAATTGAATCCATGTTTTCTCCGCGCCTTTTTTTACAACCGATGCCATTAATTCAAATAGCCTGTGTTTGCGAATTCGGTTTTCATTAAAAAAATAACTATTGAAGAGAAGGGGGATCTGGTCTAGTGTACCTTGATCCATAAGGCGCTCTATCGTTTGTTGAAATTTTTCATCGTCCTGGGTAAACAATTCCCCGCGAAGTTTTTCAAGTTTAGCATTCATTCGCTTGTTGTATAATTTGTGTTAATAGAACAAAGGAGGGGACATCGAGTTGTTCTGGCCTAGCGAACGCTAAGGTTTCCGGTAGGCTTTCCTCTCCTAATAAACTTTTCAATGAATTCCTCAACATTTTTCTCCGTTGATTAAAGGCCATCTTTACTACTTGAAAAAATAACTTTTCATCACAAGCTAAGGTAAACAACGCTCTCCGTTTACAGAAAATAACTGCAGATTCTACCTTTGGTGGTGGGTTAAAGGCCCCTGGCTTTATGGTGAAAGCATATTCGACCTCATAAAAAGCTTGCATAAGGACACTCAATATTCCATACTGACGGCTACCTGGTTTTTCACAAATGCGTTGAGCAACTTCTTTTTGAAACATACCAACAATACCCGTAATATCGGATCGATGTGCCAAACATTTAAAAAGAATTTGAGAAGAAATATTGTAAGGAAAATTACCTATAACAACCAAAGGTTTAGGTAAGAAATCAGAGGACAAGTCAGCATGTAAAAAATCCTGGTGAATTAGGTTCTTGAACGTTGGATGTTTTTCGTTAAGAAAGGAAATTGCTTCCTCATCGATTTCGAAGGCATAAAAGGGAAAGTTAGTTTTTTCCAATACGATGGACGTAAGTGCCCCCATGCCGGGCCCAACCTCTAAAACGGTTTCCTTTTGGACTAGTGGGGTTAGATACGTTAAAATGCGCTCACAAATTGCAGGATTGGTTAAGAAATGTTGGCCCCATTTTTTTTTTGCTTTAACGCTCATGATTCCAGGGTATCAATGACCTCTAAAACGGTTCTAAAAGCCACAAATTTATCTTTGAATCGCTCCGTATGTTTTCGTTGCAAGGCGGGTGCGTCTTCTTGTAAATAGGAGGTTAAGAGGGTTTGAGATGGCGCAAAATATAAAAGGGAATAGGTTGTTTCTCGTTCCTCCATGCCCTGAATTTTCGAAAGAACACAGCGTGTAAATTTTTGCGTTTTTAACACCTCGGGCACATGAACTAATTTCATCCAATCCAACCATTCGCTTTCCATTTCTGCCTCAATACTTACGGTAACATTATACAACACCATGGTCCTCTTTAATAAGGGATAAAAATACACATATTGGAGGTATTTTATGGTTTCAATTAAAAAACCTCTGGGGTAGTTAGGCTGTATTTTGAATGGCCATTGAATTGTTTTAAGTATATTTGGGTTAAATAAAAACTGTTAAATATGAAAAAACATCTACTATTCATTGCCTTTACTGGCCTATTCGGGTTTATTTCCGAGGCTCAATCGTGTACTCCGGGCGCAAACTTTATTGACTCTACCTATGGCGTATGGCCAGACACCGTACAAAACTTCCCCCCTGCCGCTGCGAATGTGGCGTACTCTACGGACCTAAACTTCAAAGTCCCTGCTACGGTAACAGCAGAATTAGACGCTTCTGGAAATTTCGTTGGTTCTCCAATTCAAAGCTTTACCGTAACGGGTGTTCAAGGGCTTCCGGCTGGGTATAATTATGCCTGTAACATTGCAAATTGCACCTATAATGGAGGAAACAATGGCTGTGCTAATGTATATGGAACTACCGCAACCACAGGCACTTATCCTATCACCATCGATGTTGATGCCACGGTATTAGTAACGTTAATTCCTGGGCTTCCCCCCACGCCAGTTACCCAAAGCGTTTCCTTTGAAGGGTATAAAATTATTGTTGGAAATGCAGGCATAGTAAGCATAAGTTTTGATGCGGTATCCTTATTTCCCAACCCTGCGCAGGATGCTATTACGCTTTCTGGAGTTCAGGCAAAAACTATCATCCTTTCCAACTTGAATGGACAAGTGTTAGTCGAAATGGAAGATCTTGCGAGTTCAGAAGTAACGTTAAACATTAGTAGCTTTGATAAAGGGATTTACTTTGTTAGCGTAGTCGGACTGGATGGCGTTGTTAGTAAAAAATTCATCAAAGAATAGAATTATCCTTTTTCATAATTAAGCCGGCCTTGGTCGGCTTAATTTATTCTATTTTTTGCTTAATCACATGGTAGATTTCCCAGTTCGTTTTATCATACACGTAGATAAGTACGTGCATGTTTGATGCATTAAAAGATCCATCTAATTGGTTAGGAACTTTGAAACTATAGTTGACATAGTATTTTCCATTCACAAGGTCCTGAGGCGTCAAGGTACGTCCAAACGGTTGATCGTTCAAATTACCCCGATGAATATCTCGATGGATATAGCTAGGATTGTGGCTATTATCGCTCATTTTTTGGTCTCCTACCAGCGAATCCTCCACCAAACAAGCAACTATTCCTAATTCATTGACAAGCGTAGGGTCTACTTTTTCAACTTCAACATGTAAAAAGGCCCCTTGCGTCGAAGGATAATAATTTAACGCCGATTGAAGGTTAACGCGTAAGAGGTTTTGGGATAGCATGGTATTTGTTAAGGCCGACCATGCTGCAGGGCTATGAAAAAGAACTCCACCATTTTGAATTCGGCTTACGGTACCTCGAGGATTGCCTATAAATCCTCCGTCGTTAATTCCAAAGTATTGAGCAATCTGAACGCCTACGCTGGTCGTAAAATCCAAGGGATATTCGGGGGGAGATACCGTTTGAAAATCACCAATTCCCGTGGGTCCAGCGTGTATAGAAAGGGGGAAAACCCGGGTTGGATTCGCTTCGTGAATGGCGTGCGCTAAATCTGCTGCTGCAGGGCAATAGATACACTTGTGGCCTGTAAAATCCTCTAATAGGATATTGCGATTAGTATTGGTGTTCTGGATAAAACTGGGCCATTCGTTTGAAACATAATTCGACCAAACTCCTGGATACAAGCTTGTATCTAATCCATTATTACTAATGGGTGGATATGGGTTGTTTACATGGTCACATCGATAAAACAACAAACATAAAACGGGAATGAGCACCGCTAATCGCATCATAATCTAAAAACTTTGAGTGAAACTTAGGGTAAGACCATTGTTTGCTGGAACGAATCGGCAAACTCCTCCAACACAGAACAACCCTGCTCGTTGTCGTCCATAGGAAACCATGAATCGGGTAGATTCGTGTATAAAACCCGCACTAATGTTGGGATAATTAACCCGTTTCGATGCATCGGGATTACCATAATTAAACTGGTTTAGAAAACTAATAAAATAACTTGGTGAGACCGTATACTCAATGAGGGTTGTTGCCCAATTACCTTTGTCGTTAATGGTTCCGTCGCTTTTTTTATTAACAAAAAGCCCTTGCGCTTCTACGCGAATATTATGTTTCGCATTTATTTTGTAAGACGCTTCTGCGACAGCAATATGGGAAGAAATGATTCCGGTTGCATCGTTTGAAATTTTAGCTACATCGTTGTTAATCGTGATATTATAGTAGGAAAGGAGTAATAACAACTTTTTATTCACTTTTCGGGTTAAATTAACATTGATGTCTCTCCAATACAAACTATCGCTTCGATCAAAAAATTGGGTTCTATAATACACACGGCCAGCGGTATCAACCGCTCCCCCTGATGCATAGTGCTCAGGTCTATAGGTCGTTGACGCATTTAATCCTAGGGTGGTTCCGTATTTACCCCCAAGTCGGGAACCTTTTTTTAGGGTATAAATTAAATCCAATTGATACGCCACTTCGCCCAAGGGCTGGGTGGCATATGGATACAACGTTGCAACCAAGTTGTACGAGTGGGTTTTATTTAAGGCTGGAAGATAATTAATGAAAACATCTTGAAGTTCTTTGTTTCGATCCGACCTAAAACTCATGTTATCTACCGACTTCGCCGAAAGCGTAAGTCCTAGTCCTTTAGTAGAATATCCAAAATTAAATACACACGCGTGTCCGTAATTATAAACCTTTCCATTGTCAATCGAGGGATCTTGTTCTTTTAGGATATATTCGCCGTCTAGTCTAAATTTTTTATATCCAACTTTTGCTCTTCCACCATAGGCCCCTACGTTTTGGGGCAAAACAAGGTTGTCGTCATCGTCTAACTGAAACTTACTTACAAAACTACCCCCTATTGCCATCTCAAGCGGTACATTTTTTAACGCCTTGAAAGACTCGTTGAGGTTAATTTCGGCATCTACCGCACGGACAATTCCATCGCTATTAACCACTCGACCATCGCTAAAAGATAGCCTTTGCTTACCATAAATCCCTTTCAATTGAATCCCTTTTACTGGCTTAACGATCAATCTTAATCCATCCATTGCATTATCATAACCAAGCGCCCTGTCCTCATAGGTTCTCAACGAAAGACCGCTTCCAAACTGCTCATAAAAATGTCCCATGGTTACCTCCACTTTTTGATTCGTATACCCTACATATCGGAAACCAATACCCGTTCCATCAAAACGGTTCGGATACCCCTGAATTCTTGGTAAATAACTTTCTAAGCGCACTCCCGCCTTAAATCCAGAATGGGTATAAAATACGTTCATATAAGAATTCACCAACCCTTTGGATGGCGGTTGAAATGCATTAATTACAGGGTCGTCATTCAGGTATTGAAAAGTAGATTCAATGTTTCCTGTAAGGTTTCCTTGACTCAATATTGCGGTTGAGGTAAAGAAAAATAAGCTGCTTGCAAATGCTTTAATGGTGGACAATTTTTTTAATCTCTTCATATAGATGTTCCTCGTCTCCTGGCGCGTAATTGTTGTGCGTATAAACAATGTTTCCGTCGGTGTCTAGTAAAAACGTGTGGGGAACATTGTTTACCCCCATGCTTCTTCTGAAATCTCCATTCGGATCAAGAAGGACTAAATAATCCCATGCTTTCCCGTTGGCATAGGTAATCACATCCCTTTTGGTTTTTTCATCGTCGATTGAAACCGCAACCAACGTAACCCCAGTTTCTTCTTGCCATGTTTCATATTCTTCATGAATGGCCATGAGTTCTCTTTTACAAGGTGTACACCAGGTGGCCCAAAAACTAATTACAACTGGTCCTTTAAACCCAAGGCTTGCGGTGTTGTACTCCTTGCCATTAATGTCCTTAAGGGTTATCGATTGAACTTTTTTAACATTTAATGAATCCAATATGGATTGGGCGCTAAACCCTGAGGATAAGGATATATAGCAGAAAAGGAGAAGGATGTTTTTTTTCATAATAATAAAATGGTGTGGGCCGCGTTACCAAAACTTTTGCCAAATCAAATTTACACTTTTTTTATTATCTATTTTTTGGGGATATGGGCTTTTTGGATTATATTTGATACATTAGAATGCTTTTGATTCCACCTCTATGAAAATATTTCACAGTTTCTTTTTCGTTTTTTTCTTAACTTGGTTTTCCGTTACAGCACAAGACAACATTGCTATTTTACTTGAAGGACAAAACATAGATTATTCTTCTGGCTCAGGGGCTTACTCAATGATTGCGCCTTCTTCCGGCTTGTTTGATGTCACCTTTGAAGTGCACAACAATGCTGCAAACGTCCAAAGTTGGCGAATTACCCGATCCAAGATCAATGTGCCGAATGGATGGACGGATGGCTTATGTTGGGGACATTCTACTGATCTATTTGGCGGCTCTTGTTATTCGAGCACTCAAATGAACAGTAACCCGTGGACTTCACCTGGAGGGGCTGCCGTTCAGTTTAATTTGCTTCCAAACGAATTTGGCAAAATGAAACCTGATTTCAATCCGGCTGATGGTATTTCTGGGACGGCCCACTATCGTTATTACATTACCTCCTCGTCAGGGACAAGTTTCTTAGACTCCGTAGATGTTATTATTGATTATGTAGCAGCCATTAAACCGGTTGTTAAGGACCCCATTAACGTGGTGATTTTACCAAACCCAGCAGCGGACTATATCAATGTTTCACTCACCGGTATTGATAACATGAGCTTTAAAATGGTCGATGCATTAGGAAATTTAGTGTTAAAAGACCACGTCTATGGTTCCAAAAAAATTAACACTTCGGAATTCCGAAGTGGGGTCTATTTTATTACGTTTGAAGGGAATGGTTCCAAGCCCTTTGTTAAAAAGGTAATCATTCGCCATTAAGGATTGGCGAAAGATGTCCAAACCCTACCAAAAACCACGTCGTAAGCATAGTAAAAAATCAACCGGGTACCAGAACATTCTGCTTTCAGTATTCGAAAAAAACGAAGACGAAACGCTGAGTTATAAGCAATTATGCAATGCCATTCAAGCGCACAAACCCCACGAACGACAACAGGTTTATGATACGCTTTTATCCTTGGTTGAAAAAGGCCGAATTAAACAGTGTTCTCACCATGAATTCAGCTCCATTAGAACCGAAAGTATCATCGGAACCATCCAGATAAATCAGCGGGGTAATGGATACGTTATTATTCCGGACGCCAAGGAAGATGTTTTTGTAAAACAGGAAAACTTAAACTCCGCTAGGCAAGGAGATCGTGTAGCTGTTCGAATTCTTTCCAAACCGGGTCGAAAACCCGAGGGTTTAGTGCGTTCGGTTGTTGAGCGTGGCCAAACCTTTTATACGGGTTTGGTGAGGCAAAAAAGAGGGTTGTTCATTGTGGTTCCAGATGTGCCTGGATTCACTGGAGACATAATCATTCCGCCCGAAAAATTAATGGGTGCCAAAGAGGGCATTAAGGTTGTTTTCAAAACAACCGTTTCCCCTAACGAACAGCAGCATTGCTACGGAGAGGTTACCGCCTTGCTTGGGGCGGCAGGAAGTAATGAGGCTGAAATGGTCGGCATATTAATTAATCATGGTTTTGAACCTGATTTTCCAACCGACGTCTTACAAGAGGCGTCAGCGATTTCAGATACGATTTCACCCGATGAACTTCTTAAACGTAGGGATTTCAGATCAACGTTGACCTTTACCATCGATCCATTTGATGCCAAAGATTTCGATGATGCCCTTTCCTTCCAGTATTTGGAAGATGGAGACCTAGAAATTGGGGTTCACATTGCCGATGTCGGTCACTACGTTAGCCAAAACAGTGCCTTGGATAAAGAGGCCTATAAACGATGTAACTCGGTATACCTTGTCGATCGAGTTATGCCAATGTTACCAGAGCAATTGTCGAACGTGATTTGTTCTTTGAGGCCTCATGAGGACAAACTTACCTTCTCGGTTGTTTTCACTATGAGTTCATCGGGAAAAATAAAAAACACATGGTTTGGAAAAACCGTTATTCATTCAGATCGGCGCTATAGTTACGAGCAAGCCCAGGAAATTATTGAAGGCCTTGTGGAGGATCCAAACGGCAAAGAAATCCAAATCCTGAATACCCTTGCGAATACGGTACGAGAAAAACGAATTAAGGATGGGGCATTAGATATTCAATCACAAGAACTCAAATTTATTCTTGGCGAAAATGGCCTTCCTGAACGAACGATTGTAAAGCAATCAAAGGCCGCTCATAAACTAATTGAAGAGTTCATGTTATTGGCCAATAAGGCCGTTGCTAGCTATTTAAGTCCAGACATAAAAGCAGGCGAAAACTACCCTGTGCTTTACCGAATCCATGATACGCCAGACCCGGAAAAAATTGCGGTTTTGCGTTTGTTTTGCGAAAAGTTTGGGTTCCATCTCGCGTTGTATAGCGAGAAAACCGTTTCCAATGACTTAAATCTTTTAATTCAAGAAATCGAAGGGTCACCCTATACTGCATTGATACAAAGTATGATTGTACGCTCTATGGCTAAAGCATCGTATGCGACGGAGAACAAAGGTCACTTCGGATTACATTTTTCCTTTTATACCCACTTCACTTCGCCTATTAGGCGATATGCAGACTTGGTGGTTCATCGCATGCTTGAAGAAAAAATTCAGCAACGCACCGTTCGTGTAAATCCGGCTTTGTCGGAGACCTGTAAACGCATTTCCGCTTATGAACGGAAAGCCATCGAGGCGGAGAGAGAATCAAATAAATATTTTCAAACATTAATGTTGATCGATCATATTGGCGAAACTTTTTCTGGTATTATCTCTGGGCTCACAGAACATGGTGTGTTTGTAAAATTAACAGAAAACCAATGCGAAGGAATGGTTTCTATCCAAAGCATCGAGGGGGAACGGTTTTATTTTGATCCAGAAAAATTCATGTTAGTTGGAAGAAGAACTGGGAAAGTAATGCAATTGGGTGACGAAGTATCCGTAATCGTTGATGAAGTGAGTCCTAAAAAGAGAAGAATAGATTTTATTTTTGCCCCCTTTAATCTGGACTAAAGCCCTCTCCCCCCATGTGTTGTTTTAACTGAACCCCTCTTTTATACATTTTCGTTGAAATGGGCTTTCCGTTTTCGCCATAGACAATGAATGACCCATCTTTGAGCCCATTCTTGTAATGAATTTCGTTCAGTTTATTCCCCGACTTTCCATGTTGTGAAAATACTCCATCTAACTTACCCTTCTTATAATTTGATATAACGGCTGGTACAAAACCTCCAGGGTAGTAATTAATCCACGTGCCGTGTTTTTGGTCGTTTTTGTATTGACCTCTCTGGGTCACCAAGTTGTCTAATTGAGAATACGTTAAGGTTTCCCCGTGCTTAACGCTTTGTACCTCATTAAGTCCCATGGCAACCACTTCACCATGGTTGTTTTTTAACTTTTTTACTCGATAGGTAATGTCTTCTTTTTTTCGTCCATTTTGATAATACGAGACCCAATGTCCTATTTTCAACCCCTTTTTATACCTTCCAAACAGGGTAAGGGTTCCCTCTTCTGACCACGAATACCAAGCACCATTTAATTTGCCCTTTTTATAGTATGCTTTATTTTTAAGGTGTCCATTGCTCCAATAATTCACCCATTCTCCCTCCTCGCTTCCGTTTTGGTAAATACCATCCAACAGTAAGGTGCCGTCCTCATACCAAGTTTGCCAACGACCTTCTTTAAGGTCTTCATGATAATTTCCCGTTTTGAATTTATTTCCGTCTTTGTAAAAATAATTCCAAGTGCCCGTTTTTTTATTGTGATCAAAAAAAGCCACATAAGACAGCTCTCCGGAAGAAAAATAATATTCCCAACGCCCCTGTTGTGTGTTATTGTCAAAGCCGCCTCTCATTTCCAGCTGTTCATTGGGCATATACCAAATCCATTCGCCCTGTTTTTTATTGTTTTGGTAACTTCCTAATGTTTTAGGAGATCCATCGGCAAAATAAACTTCATACATCCCCTCTAAAGAATCTTGGAAGTATGATTGTTTCATTTCAAGTTGCCCAGAGGCAAAATAATATTGCCAAAGACCGTGTTTTTTGCCTTTTAAAAATTCACCTTGAATAGAAATCCTTCCTGAAGCAAGGTTTTCAAAAAAAGGTCCTGTCCTTAGGCCCCCAGAAAACGAGTAGGATTCCTTAATTTCCCCAGACTTGTAATAAGTTACTACCTGTCCACTCCCTTCCGTAACGCTTTGTTTGTGTGGAGATTCTTCAGTGAAATAAGTCAATAAATAGGTGGTGTCGTTTGAAACTCTTTCTTTTTTCCAAAGAGACGAATCCTCAAAATAATAGTTCCAAATCCCTGTAGGAGAGCCTAGAATATAATTTCCTTCAATAACTAAGGTTCCCGCTGCATTGTATTGTTTAAACGTAGAGTCTGGGATATTAAATTTGGCATAATATAATTCCTTTACTTTTTTGCTTTCAGGAAAGTACGTGATTTGTTTACCGAGTAGGCGATCCCTATAAAAATTTCTTTCTTCCTCAAGCAGCCCATCTTTGTTATAAAACAGCCATTTTCCGTGCTTTTCAGTTGAATTGGGAACAATCTCACTTATATAATAAGACCCCGTTGCACTTAGGTGTTTTCGTTGACCATCCCAATAGAGTTTGACTTTTGGGCTAAGGTTTTCAGACGAGACTTTTTGAGCCTTAGAAAGGATTGGGTGAAACAGTATAATCAAAAAGCTAACGGTCCATTTTCTGGGGGCTAATTTTATCCAATACCTCATTAGATTAGCGTTGAAATTTGTTTTAAAATCAAGGTGGTCCCGGTCGCTATAAAAACGATTCCAATCAAACGATTCATGCTTTTCATTCGCTCAGGGGTTAATAAAGGCTTCAGTTTTCTTGCGCCTATCGCTTTTATGCAGTCGATGCCAAAAAACGTTATTAAAACAATGGTCATAAATACAAAAACATGAAAATTGTTACCATATTCTTTGACCAGATCAAATCCTTTGGCCACGATGGCAAACCAGTAAATAACCACTCCTGGATTGAGGAAGTTGAGCGAAAACCCTTTGATTACGAGCATCCAAGCGTCTTTCTTTTCTATTTTTCCTTGGGTGGGATTTAGTTCATTATATTCCTGGTCATTGGCTAAATTAATTCGCTCTACTTTGTTTTTTTTGTAAAAAAGTTGAAAAAAACCATATCCTACAAAAACGCCCCCCCCGATAAAGCCCAGTAAAACATTGTCTTGTAAAGAACGGACTTGAAACGCAAAAAACAATGCAATGAATATATAAAACACATCGCTCAGTAAGACCCCAAGGTCGAAAAAAAGTGCGGCACGAATGCCTTTTGTTATACTAATTTCCAAAAGTAAAAAGAAAACAGGCCCTATCATTATGCTCAAAAAACAACCTACTCCAAAAGCTTCTAGAAAATAATGCATGTTAACAAAAGTAACCAAAACATTCATCGCAGATAAAAATGATCCTCTTAAAAAGGAAATAAAAGACAATTGTTCCTTACCTTTGGAACTTCAATAATCGCTATTTATGAAAACGTTTAAAGGAAAAGAAAAGCTAGCCACGATAATTAATCAAATCGAAAAAGATGGCGTTGGATCAAAAGCATTAATCCCTTCATTAAAGGAATTAAGATCCATCGCTTTGGATGAAAAAGATCCGCTAGTCGTTAAGGTTCTTCGGCTTACGTATGAATACCTTGAAGAGAACCAATCCTTTGATGTTGAAGGTCAGTTTGAAGAAGACGAAGAAGGAAATGAATTTCCCATCGAAGTAGAGGACAAAGAAAACCTTTTATACCTCTTAGCGCTATTACTAAACGCAGACCAAAAAATCAACCGCGATGAAATAAAAGATTATCGTGACGCCCTAAAAAATTCTCTATATTAAAGCAACCTTTCACGAAGTGTAACGTCTTTAATTCGTGTTTAACACATCGTTAGGCGCTTTTAGATTTATTTAACTTGCAGCAAAGCCTGAATGAATACGTTTCATTCAGGCTTTTTGTTTAACAAAAAGTACAATAAAGCGAATCGTTGTTATGCTCAATTGGGGAGGAAGTATTAAATAATTCCTCGAGAATAAGCGTAACAAATTCGGTTAGTAATTCGATTTGTTTCTCGGCGGCGATTGAATCTGCGGATAGTTTTTTTTGGACTGAAGACTGTGTTGGTAGCGCATAAATCATTGAGCTGTCGGGGAAAACCCCGAAATTTTTTTTAAATAAGAAACTATAAACGAGCAGTTGTAGCGCGTGTTTCGGTGTGGAAAAAGCCGTCAAAAGATCATCTTTAACGGTAAACGTTACGTCCTCATCTTTGACAATACCCGTTTTGTAATCTATAATTCGGTATACTTCTCCTATTTTATCAATACGATCCACATACCCAATCCAATGTATGGTTCTATCCTGGCCTTGCGTCGTAATAGGCATCTCCGCTTTCATAGGGGTTTCTAATTGAATAATTTCGATGGGTTTCTGATGTTTTTGTACCGTTTTCAAGTCTTCTTGTAGCGCATTTAGTACTAATTTGGTTGCCATTTTTAGGGTTAGCCAATTTTTGCCCTGTGCAACACGTTCATGATCACCATTTAAGAAAGCCACAAAGTGATCTTTGGTCAGCTTAGGCGCCTTGGACATTAAGGTTATAATCTGTTTTTCCGTCAACAGTGGATTCTGTTCCGTTTTTCTATTTCCGAATTTATCATTTTGAGCATACGGATCGTATAATTCCTCTAATACCTTATGGACCAATGTGCCTACACTTCCCATGTCCACCTCTTCTTCTATCGCATCGTCTTCTCCAAGTCCAATGATATATTTGTAATAAAAATTAAGGGGGCATTTCAAATACGTTAAAAAAGCACTTGCCGAGACATTTCCCGAAAAATAACGTTCCAACAAGACTTGAATATCGTTGTTTTTTTGAATCGAATGCGCTTTGTTTTGAAGGTTTCCTAGTTGCCCACTAAAATAATACCTTAGCCGTATCCTCTCTGGTGGATTTTCTGTCGAAAGTTGGCTAATATATCGGCTCTTTTCGGCCCCCCCAAACCCATCCGTCGAGGACTTATAGGTTAAAAAAACGTGCTCTGCATCATACAAAAGCCTATAAAAATGATGGGCAAACAACCCTTGTTTCTCCCGCGGTGTTGGAAGCTCCAACGCTCGCCGAAGATCCATGGGTAGGTGTGAGTCAATCGGATTGGTTTTGGGTAAATTGCCTTCATTCATTCCTAAAATAAAAACCCTTTCAAAAGACAGCATACGGCTTTCCAGTAGCCCCATAATCTGTAATCCTTGGGTTGGATTTCCATGATAACCAATGGCACATTTACCCCAATGGTTTTGGAATAATCTTCGAAAGGTTGAAAGGGACATGATGGGGGGAGTAATCGGAAATCGCATTAAAAATTCTTGCAATCCTTCCGTCAACGACTCTAATTGTTGGCGCTCAAAATCGGCAGCATCTGGCAAATGGGATAGCATGGAATTAACGCAAGCCGAGATATGTTTAACGCCAAGACGGAAATCACCGTTCCAGTCTTCTGTGAGAATGGTTAGCAGTTGTTTAACCGGTCCCGTAATCGGAAGGTGTTTTATCTCATGGAAAACCACATTGTTCCTTATGGCTTCTGTTTCCCATGGTCCTAGGGTAACCTGCTCTTCCTCTGTAATCAGAGAGCGAACCAATGGGTTGCGTAAAACCCCCCAAAGATCCTTGTGATACAAGCGGGAATTATTAAGTCGTTTTTTATTTTCTTGAATAGAAAAAACCCTATCCATAAACGCTTTCACGGGTGTTTGTAACAAGGAGAGTCCTACGGTGATGTTTGCCTTTTTTACCGATTTCGGAATGGACTTCAATAAGGGGATTAGAAGGTTTTCATCGGCTAGAATTACCGCGGTTTTAGCGCGCTCCTCCGTTGACAGCTTATCTAATTCTGTTGAAATAACCTTTACTTGGCTAGAGGCTTGAACGCATTCAACCACTTCTATGGGATGTTGAATGGTTTCGGATTTCTGTTTTATGAATCGAGGGGGTTCAATGGGCAATAAGGATGCGTTTTTTCGAATAAAATACCCTGCCTCATGGTGTTGGTTTTCAAAATGGGCTTGACTTATTTCAAAAAAAATGGACGCATTATTCGCCTTGATAAGCGCATGAATGGTCTTGATTTCAGCTTTGGATAATGCATTAAACCCCAAAAAGTAATAGTGTTTGCTTAAATCAACTCGTTCCAGTACTTCTTCGGAAAATTTTAAGCTTTTCAAAGCAGAAGTTGTTTTGTTTTGCTTTGTTAATATATCAACAAAGGCTTCATACAACGCCGGTATATGCTCCCAAAATTCAAGCTCAATTTTTTGCTGAGGAGAATATTCCGACTCAAGATTCCAGCTTTCAAGCTGTTTGATTTTAAGTACATTATCAAAGGCTTGTTTTACGGGAACCCGCTGGTGGCTTAATTCACTAAAATCATGAAGTAGAACCTCTGCCCAAGGAATAAATTCATCAAACGATAATCCTTGTAATGATTCTATGTTTTGTGCCGCCTCGTAAAGTATAAAAAGCTGTTGTGTTGTTTCAGCCTTATCTCCTGGTAAATTGGCTTCAATAAATTCACCAAACGTTAAAAGCGTTGGTGAGAACACGGGTTTAGATAAGGTTTGTGAAAGGGCACTTAGAACAAATCGTTTAGCCCTTCGGGAAGGTAAAATTAGTACGTATTCATTCGTATTTGAATGCCTATTGGCGATCTCATTAATTACCTCCTCTATAAACGCCATATCCTATTTTTTAGGGGTTACCGTGACTTAAAAAAGATTATTCAAGAACTACCTCGTTAAAGAAGCGCATTGGGCGATCCGAATTCATAAACTTATTTCCCCCATAACAAGATATTACGGCTACTTTATCTTCGCTACATATAATTCTAACCCATTTTAACCCTTCTGGATAACTATCGCTTATCCCTTGAGCGTACTCGGTTCCATCCTCCATGGTTCCTAGAAAGAATGGGCTATAAGGCGGGCTTGCAATATGAATTGTTGCGTATTGTGTAAGGGTAATGCTTGAATCCTTATCCATTACAACGATGCGGTATGAATTTCCTTGGCCTAACTCTTTGAATGTTATTGCTTTTTCTTCTATGTGGTCTTCGTTTATCCAGGGCTTTCCCGGAAAGGTCGCCTTAAGCATCCCCGGGTTTGTTTCACAAAGCAATTCAACGTTTTTCTTCGCTTTTATGTCCATTTCTTCGGGCGTTTTTGAAGCGCTATAGGAACAATTAATGGGTCTTATTTTGAACCCTGATTGCTTCAATTCTTCCAAAAACCCGCTTTCTCCAAGCAAAAGCTCAATACCTAAGGCAATAAAGACGTTTCCCTTTTCTATATCTGACCTAATGCTTGTCAACAGGGATTCATTTTTTGTTGTAACATCGTCGATGAATGATCCCGAGCTTGAGGCAAGATTTCTCCACAACAAAGGCTCTAATTTTTTAAGGTTTCCTTGGAGATAATAATCGCAAAGCACTTGGGATTCTGCCTTGCCTAACAACCGATTTTTTTTCGTAAAAAAGTCATCCAATTCATCGAAAAGATTGGGATTTTCATTTTCTAACAGCCCTTTTACAGGAATACCAAGAAGGTTAGCTTTTGCCTGGAACCATGCGTCCATAAACTGTGGTGCGCCATCCTCGTTGCCAAAAAGGGTTTTTGATGGCTGGTTTGAGGAAGTGTAAATTTTTCCTCGTTTATCTAAGGTGAGTGTCCCCTCATCCTGCCGAACGTCTTGAGATTCGAACGCTTGGAAGAAATCTGTTTCGACTACAACAAGAGCGCTTTTATGAAACGCTACAAAAACAGAATCAGGAAAAGCAAACAACCGTTTGTCATTTGAATGAAGCGTCCCCCACAGATAGGACTTTTTACTCCCGAAAGAAACTTCCCAAAACAATTGTCCAGAAGGGTTATAGGATTGGGCAAAGAACTTTCCAATAAAAAAAAGCATTAAGACGTATATAGTTATTCTCATTTTGTTAATTTAATATTTCATGTGTATGATTCTCTCCAAATGCGTAGGGAAAATAAGACAGAGAGGGGGACGGTTTGGTTAGAATTAATTTTCCTCGATATCCTTTAAATATTCTTCCA
>JBJTWF010000106.1:0-12650 GCA_046081565.1 Flavobacteriales bacterium
CTGCATCAAAAAGCAAAAACGATTGGGAAGGAAAACGATAAAAAATCAACTATTGCTTTAGTTGCCATAGCGGCCTTACTCATGCTGTCTTTTATTTTAGCCAGCTTATCCAATGCGCTCCAATAACCCCATGGCGGCTACTTTTCCTTATGTTCTTATCGAATGCGCAAACACCCATGGGGGTGACCTTAGCTATGTGAACCGTTTAATTGATTCGGTAGAGCCTTACCGTAATGGATTTGGAATAAAATTTCAACCATTATCCCCTGAAACCTTAGCCACGCCAGACTTTCCATGGTACGAAGTCTATGAAACCTTGTATTTTGATCCCCAGACGTGGAATCAGATATTACAACGTGCGGGACAGCACAAAGACCTTTGGCTGGATCTTTTCGATGCCTATGGCGTAAAAATTCTTTCGGAAAACCTCTCGGCGATTCATGGAATTAAATTTCAAAGTTCGGTATTATACAATGATGAATTATTGGGATTACTTGAAGCGTTGGATTTAAGCCATTGCGAACTCATTGTAAACATCGCCGCCCAAGAAGAAGATCAAATTCAAGATCGGATTCATCAAATCATGACCCAACTTAAGCCAAAAGCCCTTTCGTTAGAAATCGGATTTCAGGCCTACCCCACTTCCTTAAGCGACAGTGGCCTCTCTAAAATAGAGCAAATCAAAAAGACCTATGGACTTCCCATTGTTTTTGCCGATCACCTCGATGGACAGAGCGCTGATGCCATTTATACCCCCATTTTAGCTTGGATAAAGGGTGCTGAAGTGATTGAGAAACACATAATGTTAGATGCCACGGTAGAAACGAAATACGACCACTTTTCCTCCTTAAATCCAGAACGTTTTTCCTTATTCATCGATACCTTGAATGCTTATGCAGAGGCAATGAATGCACCGTTTATTAATGAAAGGGAACGAGCGTACCTAACGAAAACCGTTATGATTCCGGTGGCCAAAAGAGCCATCGAAACAGGAGAATTGTTGGCCTTGGAAGGAAACTTACATTTTCGAAGGAGTGGCAATCCAGGGCTCAATTATGAGGAAATAAAAGCGATTCAAAACCAACGGTATATACTCGCTACCGAAAAACGAATGCATGAAACCCTCACGGAGAACGATTTCCGACCGGCTCGAATCGGAGTGATTGTGGCATGTCGTATGAAATCTTCCCGATTAAAGGAAAAAGCACTCCTCCCCATTGGCGACTTACCTTCCGTTGAATTTTGCTTGCGTAACGCGTTGAAATTTACCGGAATCCACCAAGTAATCTTAGCTACATCCACGGAAGAACAAGATAAAATTCTGGAGAATCACACCTTTGATGAAAGGGTTGGTTTTTATCGAGGACATCCTGAGGACGTTATGAAACGCTATATGGATGTTTGTGACGCATACCAACTAGATGTAGTGGTACGCATTACGGCCGACATGCCTTTTGTGGATGATGAAATTTGTTCGTTTCTCCTAGAAGAGCATTTTAAATCCGGAGCGGAATATACCGTTGGTGCCGACGCAACGGTGGGTGTTAACTTGGAAATATTTAATGTCGCCTGTTTAAAACGAATCAAGGCCTATTTCCCCAATGCGGAATATTCTGAATATATGACCTGGTATTTTCAAAACAATCCACACCATGTACGCATTCATAAAGTGGATCTGCCTGAAATCTTTGTTCGGCCCTACAGACTCACCTTGGATTATGAAGAAGATTTAATCCTATTCAATGCAATTCATGCGGAGATGACGAAAAAGGGTAAGGACACCTACACCTTGAAAGAAGTTATCCAATGGTTGGATGAAAACCAGGGATTGGCTCGAAGTAACCAACACCTTACGTTGACCTATAAAACCGACGCTTCACTGATTGAATTACTGAACGAAAAAACAAAAATTAGGGCATGAAGTTGCTACTTTTTACGGATTCGTTGAGCTTGCCTAGAAATACACCAGAAACCTGTACTCATGCGGAGACTTGGCCTGAACTTTTACGACAACAGGGGCATGAAGTGTGCTTATCCGCTATGGGTGGAGCAACGATTAAAGAACTTTACCGACAAACGTTTTATTTTCAACACGGAACCTATTTTGATGCGGTTATCGTTCAGGCTGGAATTGTAGATTGTGCGCCCCGTTTCGCCCATCAATGGGAAACCAAGGGGCTACAAAAAATCCCAAGGCTTGGAAAAAGCCTTTTAGGTTTATTGAACACAAAAAACGTACGAAATTTTCGAAAAATAACGTATACTAAACCGCGTGAATTCGCTTCATACGTCGATAAATTTTCTACCGCTTTTCCCTGTCCGATGTACTTTATAGAAATTTTGCCTGCCCTTCCAGCCTATGAAAATCAACTTCCTGGGGTCGGTGAAAACATAAAAAAATACAATGCTATTTTGAAGCCATACGCTCCTATTGGTACGATGGATTTTCCATCGGATGGTTTGATGACCGATTACCATCATATGAATGCCAAAGGCCATCGCTATCTTTTTGAACAAATCACAAAACAATTGAACGGTGGACTATCCTAACTTACCCGGGGCTTACCCTCGCTTGAACGGGTTTCAACTCGTTCCCATACGAAGGGAGGATCGCGAACTGATACGTCAATGGCGCAATGAACAAATGTATCATTTACGTCAAAAAGAACCTTTGACGGTAGCGCAACAGAACACCTATTTTGATGCTGTAGTAGCCCCCCTATTTTTAGCAGAACAACCGTCACAATACTTGTTTTCCTATGTAAAAGATGGTATTTGTTTTGGATATGGAGGGCTGGTGCACATCAATTACCATCGGAAAAGTGCCGAGCTCTCTTTTATCATGAACACACGCTTGGAGGAATCTGAATTTAGCCTCCACTGGTCTACCTATCTTGCGTTGATAGAGGAAATTGCTTTTAAACGACTGGAACTTCATAAAATCTTTACCTATGCCTATGACCTAAGGCCGCATTTGTATCCTATTTTGGAAGCGGGAGGCTTTGTCCATGAGCGTACCCTTGACAATGCGTTAATAGAACAGGACAAACGCATTCCCGCGCTAATTCACTCCAAATGGAATGCGAAATTACGCCCTGCAACGATGAACGATATGGACCAAACGTTTGCTTGGGTAAATAATCCCCACATTCGAAAGCATTCCTTCCAATCGGGTGCCGTGTCATGGGAAACGCATGAAGCATGGTTTAATAAAAAGTTGAACGATCCGCATTGTTTGTACTTTATTCTTGAAAACCCGCAACAAGATTCCATGGGTTCGATCCGAATCGATCAATATGGAAACGTAGGAACCATAAGTTATTTATTAGACCCATCGTTTCACGGCCAAGGATGGGGATCCGCCCTGCTTTGTTTGACGCAAGCGCCCAGCAGAAAAGCAGGAATTAACACCTTAATAGGCGAAGTATTACCGGAGAATTCCGTTTCCGTTGCTATCTTTGAGAAGTTGGGGTTTTCCATGGAAAAAGCGCCCGATCGATTACGTTTTATAAAGACCATACATGTTTAATTTTCCTACCAACCGTGTTTTTATTATCGCTGAATTATCAGCCAACCACGATGGTAACATCGATATTGCCCTTGAAACCATTCGCGCGGCCAAAAGAGCGGGGGCCGATGCCATTAAATTACAAACCTATACTGCAGACACCATTACCTTAAAATGCGATCAACCCGATTTCAAAATTTCGGGAGGCACCTTGTGGGATGGACGGTATCTGCATGACCTTTATTTAGAAGCGTTTACCCCGTGGGAGTGGCACAAGACCCTTTTTGAAGAAGCCAAAAAAGAAGGATTGGTTTGTTTTTCTTCTCCCTTTGATTATAGTGCCGTGGATTTTCTCGAAACCCTAGATTGTCCTATCTATAAAATCGCATCGTTTGAAATTACGGACATCCCATTGATTGAATACGTCGCTGCGAAAGGAAAACCAATGATTTTATCTACGGGAATCGCAGAGAAGGAGGATATTCAACGTGCGTTGGACGCCTGTAAACGGATGGGTAATGCAAACCTAACCTTACTCAAATGCACCTCGGCCTACCCTGCCCCAATGGATGAAGCGAATTTGCGATTAATGCAACAATTTGCAGTAGATTTTGATGTTCGAATAGGGCTTTCTGATCATACGCTCGGCCATATAGTTCCTGTCATTGCCACATCGCTGGGAGCACAAGTCATAGAAAAACATCTTATTTTACGCCATGATATCGGAGGACCTGACGCTGCCTTTTCCTTGGATGAATCGGAGTTTAAAACCATGGTGGATAATGTCCGGGCAACCGAAAAGGCCACACAGGGAGGGGGCTATGCGTTAACACCAAAACAAAGAGAGGGAAAGCAATTTAGTCGCTCGTTGTACCCTGTACTCGATATCCCAGCAGGAACCGTAATTATCCAAGGGATGGTAAAATCTGTTCGACCGGGACATAGCCTGCATCCCCGTTTTTTACCGGAAATCATAGGAAAACGAGCCCTTCGAGACTTGCCCTTTGGGGGTCGAATAACACGAGAAGATTTTTCAGATTAAGGAAAGTTGTTTATTTATTTTGTTTCATGTCTTGGTAATGGTACACAAAACGTCCTTTGTCTTGTTGCATGAGCGATGAAACAATGGATTTTGCCACTGCGGAGGCTTGGATGCTGTGGTATTTTCCGCCAAACGTAAACAAATCGAAAAGGGGTACTAACCAACGACCGATGGATTCCCCAAACCGAAATTCTTTTCTGTTTCCCATCAACATGGAAGGTCGATAAATAGAAACATTATCCACCGGTAGGGCCATTAACGCTTCTTCAAGCATACCTTTAATCTTTAAATAAAAATTTGAAGCTTTGGGATGGGCACCTACGGATGAAACCGCATGAATTTCTTTACATCCATACGGGATAAGGCGATTAGCGATGGACACTGGAATACCAATATCTATGGCTTCATACGCTGGTAGGTTGGGAGTTTTCTTGCGCGTTGTTCCAATGCAATTGATCAGAACATCGGGCTTGAAATGGAACGACCAATCGCTCAATTGATCAAAATCCACCACGATTTCATGGACTTTCGAAGGAAGCGTGCCTACCGATTTCCGCGTAAGCAAAACAATATGCTGGCAACGATCTGCCTCTATCAATTCCTGTAGTACAGCGGATCCTACCAATCCGGTTGCCCCAAGAAGAACAGCGTTATAGCTCATTGGTTCTGGATTGGGAGGTGTGGGATTCATTCTGTTTTATGCTTCGGACTGCATGGCTCCTTGGTTTTTCTTCCATTCGTAACCAAAAACCCCAAAAAAAGCGAGCAATAAGGCAATGGAACCAACCATTGATAGCTTGTTACCGGTTAGATACGAAGGAGGTTCAAAGCGCCATTCAATGGTATGCTTTCCTTGGGGAATGGGTAATCCGCGCAAGACAAAATTCACCCGAGTATACGGAACTTCTTTACTATCGATAAAACACTTCCATCCTTCAGGGTAGTATATCTCACTAAAAACAGCGAACCCCGGTTTATCGGACTGGCTTTCGTATACCAGCTTGTTGGTGGCATAACGCTTTAATTTTACTACATCGTTGGAATCGGTTTGGTAGGATGTTGCCAGTTTCAGGGGCGATGATTTCTGGTCAACAATGGCTTGTTTTTTTGTATTTAACGTACCCAATCCCGTTAACTCATCGTTGGCGGAAGAAACGATTTTCACTTCATTGACAAACCACGCATTGCCATTCGTAGCCGGGTTGGAAAAGGCCGTTTTTGAGGAGTTAGTGATGATGTATTTCATGTTGAGCATATTCAGGACAGGAGTAGAAATGGTAATTTTACGATTACCAAAATCTTGATTAGCCAAAACTTGCATAAACATTTCCTTCTTCTGATTATCATCTTTTAATCCATTCAACTGCTTAATTAATGTACCAGATGTATCTGACCTTAAAGCCTCATTAAACATCTCATTTTGAACCGTTGATAATTCACTTAAAATATAAAAATCAACGAGTTGTTGGTAACGTTTCATTTTCGCTCCATGATAGCCTCCAATGGATTTATGAAAGAAACTAGTTCGTGTCTCAGCAATGGGATTATCAAAGGTAAGGACACGGTAGTCGCTATTCAGCTGTAAGGCCGCGAAACCTGCCAATGGAGACCTTAATTCTTGCGGATATTGTTGCTCTTTTTCGTATATCGCTAGCATTTTTGCTTTTGTTTGGGCAAATCCATTCGCGGAAGTAGATTCTTTTTCAAGAATAGATAAATCAGCTACGTCGGGCGTAAAGGTAATTTGCTGTTCCTCTTTGTCCACGAATTTTTCTCTCCCACCGGCATCGGTATCCGACAAGTACCTTTTATCCACGGCAAATTGATCGAAGGCAATAAAAACGCCCAGTGCCCCAAGGCAAATTGCACGGTTAATTTTATCCGTAATGAATAAAAATAGGACGGAGCCCGCAAGAATAAAAAACCACAAGGTTCGGCCGGCATCTGCCCTAAAAATGCCTTTTCGAACAGAAATGAGTTCGTTGCGGTATTGGGCAATTTGATCGGCAGTGGCTCCTTGTTTTTGAGAATCGTTAAGCATTTTCACCTCCTCTTGGGTTAGAAAATTACCAGAAACCTCTGGAGCGGCAAACAATACCAAGCCAAGAAGAACCGCACCACCTAGGACGATCGCTTGGTATTTGAACGATCCAATCAGCGGTTGTTTTTTCCATAGCTTATCCAACAGGAGAATACCCATTAGCGGCACCAATACTTGCATCATCACCAGGATCATTTTAGTATCTCGAAATTTGTTATACAGCGGGAAATGATCAATAAACCAAAGGTTTACCGAACCCGTTTTGGAGGAAAGTAAAACGCAAAGCAAACTAAGCGCTATAAGGGGAAAACGAAGGGTATCGTTAACGAGAAACAAACCAACGATAAATAAAAATACCGCTACCGCTCCTACATAGATGGCTCCTCCACTAAAACCTTGTCCCCCCCAGTAATGACTAGCCCCAGCAATTTGATTCGACATGGGTGATTCTTCCAACGATTCCATCGCTTTTTCATCGTTTCCTATGTAGCCGTTGGCCCCACCTTTTGCGTTGGGAATCAACAAGGATAGATATTCTCCTGGACCAAAATTATATTCTAAAATATAGTCCTTGTCCAACCCTGATTTGGCTTTTTTCTCCTGTTTCTGGCCTTTTGGTAATGCCGTAATTTCAGAATCCCCACGGGTAGAGTACTTGGAATATTCGTAGGTCGTGAGCAGGTTACCCATGGAAGGTAAGACCGCTAAGCAGGTGGCAACCACGAGCGCTCCAGAGGCTAAGAGAAGGTCTTTTGTTTTTTTCTCCCACAGCAATCGAATGGCCTCTGCCAAAGCGATAACGCCTAACATGATAAACAGGTAATAGGTGATTTGAAAGTGATTGGCACTGATATTTAAGGCAAGGAATAACGAAAACACCACGGAACCGAGCAACCACTTTCCTCGGGTGGCAAGGAGCAGCCCTCCTAAGGTTGGAGCCATATAAGACACTGAAATCACTTTCGTAAGGTGACCCGCTCCTAAGTATAGAAAATTAAAGGAGGCAAAACCACAAGCCAAGGCTCCTACCAGGGCAATGTATGGATTCACGCGCAAGCAGAGCCCAAGAATGTAAAACCCTAGCAACGCAACGAAGACAATGCCTACAGGGGCTGGCAACCCGAGGCGTAATACGGAACCTATCTTCGCAATCCAATTTCCACTGTGTTCTGTACTAATTTGGTAGGTGGGCATCCCGCCGAACATGCTGTTAGTCCAAAGAGGCTCCTCTTCGTTCATTAATCGGAAATCGGTAATTTCTTTCGACGCCCCTTGATATTTTTCGACATCGTCCTGCTTAAGTTGCATTCCTTTCCAAACCGGCGTAAAATAAAAGCCGGCAAAAAGAATAAAGACACCTATGGCTACCAAATGGGGAAGTGCATGTTTTAATAAAGGTTTCATAGCTTCAAATTATTTGGGATTTGCATACCGAAGTACGTCTTGTTTATTAATCGTTTGATCACACAAAATCACCATACGTTCAAGTACATTTCTTAACTCTCGAATATTTCCTGTCCACGGTAGGTTTTGCAATGCCATAAGCCCCTCATCATCAATCGTTTTCGTTGGCTGACCTTGTTCCTTGCAGATGATTTCAAGAAAATGCTGAACGAGGTGCGGGATATCTTCCGTGCGTTCGTTTAGGCTTGGAACCTGAATCGGGATAACCGAAAGACGGTGATATAAATCTTCTCTAAATCGGTTTTCATTAATTTCGGTTCGTAGGATTTTATTGGTAGCTGCCACTACCCTGCAATCCACTTTAATGTCTTTCTCTCCCCCTACCCGTTGAAGCACATTTTCTTGAAGAACGCGCAAAACTTTTGCCTGGGCGCTTAGGGACATGTCCCCGATTTCATCCAAGAATAAGGTTCCTCCCGAGGCCAGTTCAAACTTTCCCTTTTTGTCCTTTACGGCACTTGTAAACGCTCCTTTTTCGTGTCCAAACAACTCGCTTTCGATTAGTTCCGAAGGAATTGCAGCGCAATTAACCTCAATAAATGGCCCTTTGGCGCGTGCCGATTGTTCATGGATGCTCCTGGCGACAAGTTCCTTACCACAACCGTTGGGACCCGTAATTAGAACCCGCGCATCCGTTGGTCCCACTTTTCGTATCATTTCCTGAATTTCTAAAATGCCTTTTGACGCCCCAATAATTCCATTTCCTTTTAGCTTCTTAATGCTTGAGCGCAAGGCAGCGTTGGTTTGCAGCAACATACCTTTTTCCTTGACGTGGGCTACAGAAACCAATATTCGATTGAGATTCAGTGGTTTTTCAATAAAATCATAAGCGCCCAAGCGCAAGGCTTTTACCGCCGTTTCAATACTGCCAAATCCGGACATAACGATTACGTCGGTAGAAAGTCCCTCTTGCCCTATGGTCTCGATCAAGGCTAAACCATCCATTTTGGGCATTTTCAAATCACACAGCAAAAGATCATAGGACACCTCATGGAGTTTTTTATAGGCCTCCATTCCGTCCTCTGCTTCTTCAACCGAATGGCCTTCCATTTCCAAAACATCCCGAATCGCCCTTCGAATGGACCGATCATCATCTGTGACTAAAATCCTCATGGTTATCTTTCTTTGTAATCAACCCTTCGTTCTAACATGGGAACAAACTTAAAGGTACCAAATTCCTCTAAATCAAATTGGTCTTCAGCCGTTTTTGTTAGCTTTAACATGCGTTGGCTTTCCCCTTCACCTACCGGTATGATCATAATACCCCCAACAGCCAATTGCTCCTTTAAATCCTCCGGTATCCCTGGAGCACCACACGTCACTATTATGCGATCAAAAGGCGCGTAACTCGGCCATCCCTTGTATCCATCGCCATATTTTAACCGTGCATTGAACCCAAAAAACTTTACCATTCGATCGGCTTTTAAATGCAACTCTTGGTGACGTTCTATGGAGTAAACCTTAGCACCCAGTTCGCACAAAATACAGGTTTGAAAGCCTGAACCGGTGCCAATTTCCAATATTTTTTGATTGGGCGAAAAATCGAGCAACTCCGTTTGAAAAGCCACTGTAAAGGGATGCGAAATGGTTTGACCTGAGCCAATTTGAAAGGCTGCATTGGTGTAGGCAAGGTTATCCAACGCCAAATCCATAAAATAATGCCGAGGAATGGCTTGAAATGCATCTAGTATTTTTCTTGACTTAATCCCTAATTTTTCGAGCTCCGCAATCAACAACTTGCGTTTTCCTTGGTGTCGATACGTATCTTTTAGGTAATCCATGGGTTTCGGTGGACACAAAAATAAGGTAAACTCTCAAGTTGGCTTGTAAATCCCTACCTTTGTTTTTAACATATTTGCGTTAAATGAGAATACTGGTTACTGGGGGTGCGGGATTTATTGGGTCCAATATATGCGAGGCTTTGTTAAACCGGGGTGACCATGTTCATTGTTTAGATAATTTCATCACGGGATCCAAGAACAACCTGCTTTCGTTTCGCAACCATTCCCACTTTACGCTTTTCGAAGGCGATATTCGCAACCTAGAAACCTGTCAAAAGGCCATGATGGATTGCGATGCGGTAATACATCTCGCTGCGCTTGGCTCCGTTCCACGCTCCATCCATGATCCACTAACCGCAAACAGCATTAACATCGATGGATTTTTAAACGTCATCGAAAGCACCCGAATCCTAAAAATATCGCGGTTTGTTTTTGCCGCCAGCAGCTCTACCTACGGCGATTCTACCGCACTGCCAAAAATTGAATCCCAGATTGGTAAACCCCTCTCACCCTATGCGGTAGGAAAGTACGTCAATGAATTATATGCCCATGTCTATCACCTAAATTATGGTCTTTCGTATGTAGGACTTCGGTATTTCAATGTTTTTGGTAAAAACCAAGACCCTGAGGGTGCTTATGCGGCCGTTATTCCCAAGTTTATCGATGCCTACTTTCAAGGGAGTACGCCAACCATCAACGGAGACGGAACGTCTACCCGCGATTTCACCTATGTAAGCAATGTGGTTCACGCTACCTTGTTGGCTTTGGATAATAAAAATCCAGTGCATGACAATGAAATTTACAATGTTGCCTACGGAAAACAAACGACTTTAAATGAACTTACGACGCTAATCCAAAAGGAATGGAAAGTGCGTTTTCCAGAACGAACCTTTGACCCTCCCATCCATGGACCGTCACGGCAAGGAGACATCCCCCATTCCTTTGCTGCCGTGGAAAAAATTAAATCGGCCTTCGCCTATGAACCCTTGGTCGACTTAACCGAAGGAATTCGATTAACGGTAGATTGGTATTTAAACTCAAAGGGATAACTCCACCATTACGGGGCAATGATCAGACCCCATCACCTGGGTGAGAATATCGGCTTTTTTAATGTTCGGCAAGAACGATTGAGAGGTCAAGAAATAATCTATTCTCCAGCCAATGTTGTTTTGTCTTGCTCCAGCACGATAACTCCACCACGAGTATTTAACTCCTTCCGGATGGAGTACCCTGAACGTATCCAACAATCCTGCTTGTTCGAAGGCATCCATACCATCAATTTCTTCTTGCATGTACCCCGCCGCTTTGTTGTAATTTTCCTTTGGGCGCGCTAAATCGATCGCCCGATGGGCCACATTAAAATCTCCGCAAACCAGAACGGGTTTAACCGATTCCAAGCCTTTCAAGTAGGATAGAAAATCTCGATCCCATTGCTGTCGATACCCCAAGCGGGCCAGTTCACTGCCTGAATTAGGAACGTAAACCGTGACTAAATAAAAGGCATTGTATTCAGCACAAACAATACGCCCTTCATGGTCATGTTCAGCGATTCCCATATCATACGTAACCGAAAGTGGCTTGCTTTTCGTAAGAATGGCCGTACCCGAGTATCCTTTTCGGTCCGCTTCGTTGGCAAAAACATGATAATCGGTCATGGAGGCCAGGGTTTCATTAACTTGTTCGACCGTCGCTTTCGTTTCTTGCAAACAGATCACTTCGGGGTTCAACGCTTGCATATCGCTTAAAAAGGTTTTAGCCGTTATGGCGCGTATTCCATTCACATTAAATGAGATGATATTCATATAATTAGGGTTATTGAGGGATTAAATTTCCTGTTCCGTAGCGAGAAAAATAGAGCGTGCTTGGTGTGCCGTAATAATATACATTTCCAATTCCTCGAATTTCTACTTCTAAAGGAATATTGGGCGCTGAAAGATATTGATTCAAGGAGGAAGAGGAAATCAACTTGTAGTCAGTGGATACCGCTAAACCTCTACCATCGAAGGATCCATCGCCCATGAGATTTACCTTACAAAAGGAGGCCTTACCCCGAAGGGTCGCCTTACCCCAACCATGGATGTTGTCCAGTTTTACATCGACAACGTCCAGGCACAAATCCAAGATTCCCGCCCCATCTTTTAGGGTGAGCACCAAATAATTCGTTTTCAACGTATCCAGGTTGGTTAACGTTTCCGTGCCTTCGTACTGAATATTGATAAGGGATTGATAGTGAATTTCAACGGTTGGGTAGTCATAATCACGCAAAAAATGGCAGCGGTTTTTGTTGGAGATCGTGATCAAGCTTCCGTCTTGAACCACTTCTACGAACCCCAGTAGGTTTTTCCCGCCTTGGAGAACAACTTTTGAAACCGTATCGGGAACTAAAACATACGTTAGATGCTCTTTTAGATGAAGTCGATTAAAGGAATTAAGCGCGATATCTTGAACCGCTGGAGTTCCACTTTTTTTGAGGCAGGCGCGGTGTTCAGGTTTTTTACAAGCCCCAAGGAGAAGTAAGGAAAATAACAACGCAATACTTTTCATTTCTTTCGATATTTAAACATATATCCAAGCCCATATTCGAGGTAGTCGGCTCTCGCCCAATGGGTTTTAAGGGTAAAATTCAATAGCAATCCATTCTTACACGCATATCGCGCTCCAATGCGATGGTATAGCGGGTCCTCTGGGCTGTATTTGTCTCGAAGGTAGGCTCCCATGCCAAAAACAAAATGAAAACGATCCATTGGAACCAAATACGCAGCATAGGCCCCTACTTGCAGAAGGTCTATTTGTCTTTTTTCGATGTATGGCAGG
>JBJTWF010000107.1:0-22821 GCA_046081565.1 Flavobacteriales bacterium
CCCATCGCTCAAAATGGTCGACAAGGTACCTTCGGTGAATTCCAACGAACGGTTGCCGTTTCCATACCCATCCAATCGCGTAATCCGTGGCGTAGAGCCATAATCCGCTAACTGGTTTGTTCCATCTGCTTCGGGCATCGGGTTGTGAGGAACGGCCTCCATGATTTTTACTTCGCCCATCGCCCCTTTTCTACTTGCAATGTAGGGCATTTTTTGACCATCCAAGCTGAGCGGATCATTAGGGTTGTAATCTTTGTAGTTATTGTAGGCATACGAAATAGCCATGTAATAGTACTTTTTGAAATTCACTAATCGCGTTTCCCCTTGGGCGAATAAATCGCTTTGAATTCGAAAGGAATGTTTGATGCCCTTATTCTCGCCATCTACTTTTTCTCTTGGAACGGCAAATCCAAGTTCTTCGTCGAATTCGAAATTGATGATTTTTGAAACATTATCCTTGATGTCGCATTGTGCAACTAAGCGAGCCTTCATGGGGTTGTTTAGATCACTCAAAGCAACTTGGTTGTTTTTTAATTGAAAAATTTGGTAGCCTTGAAATCGAAAGGTTTTATCCGCATTTGGGTTGGGTGCCACAATAAAAGGGTCTATCTCTTGGTAAGTTTCTTGGTAGTTGTTTGAATTAACAGGGTTGGATAAGAAAAGCACCAATTCATTATTCAATTCTTGAATTTCGAGGGATGGTGCATGCGGTGCATCCATCACTTTAAAACAATTTTCAAATAACGCTTGGGCCTTGTCGTCTGCACGACGCAAGGTTTCTACGGAGGTAAACGGATCTCCACCGTTGGACCTTGCCCAGACTACCCCTACCGTAATGTTATTCACGGCGCCAGGTTTTAACACAAAAGGTCCTGCGCTTTCTACAAACCTACGATCATTTGGGGTATTATTGGCGGTTTGCTCGGTCCAATTGGGTTTGGGTACGCCGCCTGTTCCCCAACCCACGGGGTCCGAGGTCCCCGGAAACATAAAGTCGCAGGGGGTATTGGGGTCTGCCTCAGGGTCTGAAATGTGACCGCTACCTCCGTAAACAAATTTTGTCCCGTCCTTCCAGTATCCTCTGAGGTAATTGTAATAATCCGAAGCGGCGATTGGATCCGTTTGATTTACATTTGCGCCATTAGTAGTGTTCGAATAATACAGAAATCGACGCATACCGAAGCGTTCATTATCCACAATTCCATCACCATAACCAATTCCATTTAAGGCTTCGTCCACCCCAATCCCATAGGCATTATCCAATCCGTCATCGTCTTGGTAAGGGCCTTCAAAAAAATCTACACCCACCGCTGGAGGGGAGTATCCATACCCTTTAAACCCTGAATTGTCGCCATCAAAATTATCTCCGTTGTAATAGTATCCTAAACCGCGCATAACATCGCATCCGACATAGTCGTCATAAGGGTCGCCCAAAGCACCGTCCGTAAAAAATCCGAAATAGGTATTGTACAGCGTTTGTGTCCCCCGATTGATAAGCACGTAGTTATAAAAGGTCATGTTATTGACTTCATCGTTTGACGCGAACGCGAAGGCCTGGGCTCGAATTTCCATGCCTATAGGGTCTGCGCCCGTTTCCGTATGGATGTTACCCTTGTCATTCATCACCCACCACAAGTTTTTATCGCCGTAAAGGGAAACATCACGGTCTATGCTACATTGTTTGTCTTGCTTTATATCATACCACGGAAAATCACCGTCCTCCCAGTTGTAATGCCCATCGTTGTTGAAGTCATAAAATGGGGCGAGAAAGTAATCTTGTCCCTTGCTTACATCCCCATGGGCTGGCCAGGTCTTGATGCTCTCTGGAACTTCGTAATTTGGGAATTGAGTAGCTTGGGTAGTCGTTCCGTTTTGTTGGTCTGCTAATCCTGCTTCAAACCACGCATTGAATTCCCTGATTTCATCTTTGGTCGTGACAAAATGTTTGTCATATTTCTCGCAGTCGTCATACGTTGTTTCTGCAAAGACTTGGGATAACGGTCCCGTCCAATAGTCTTGTCCGTTTCGATACCGCAACGCGGCTAATTTTAATTGGTTATTAACATCAGTACCCCCCAGCCATAGCGCAGCCGTAAAAAGCGCCATAATTCCTGAGTTTTTAGGCACTTCGTACTGCGAAAAATTTTGTCCAGGGATTTGCCAAAGGTTTCCCGCAGTATGCACCATGGCCCGAACGTTATTTAACTCCAAAAAGGTTGTTGTAGTAGGCGGCGCACAAGTGGCTCCTTTGTTAGGCTTCGGTTTTACCGTATGATTTCCTTCTAGGGCTTGGGACTGTGCGCCCAAAGGAACCAGGATCATAAACAAGACAAAAAGTACGGCTCCTTTCATGGTAAGTGTTGATTCGTGTATGAAGGTACTATTTTTCTTCCAGTAAGGTGTGAACGTCTTGAATTAACCGATTTACTTCTTTTTCTTGCGTACCATCATAGTATCCTCGAATTTGACGACGTTTATCAACTAAAACAAAGTTGTTGGTGTGAATAAAATCGCTGTTTGCATCCCCTAAATTCGCTACTTCTGCCGGTTTCAGTATGAAAAATGAGGTTCGCGCCAAGGCGTAAAGGGAGTCTTTAATACCCGTCAAAAAGATCCATTGGTTTGAATTGGCGCGGTGGTTCTTGGCATAGGTTGCCAACTTTTCGGGGGTATCCGTTTCTGGATCGACCGTAAAACTTAATATTTTGAACCGATCGTTTTCCTGAAAAGCCGCCTGTACTCGCTGCATTTGTGCATTCATTTTTGGGCAAATACTTCCACAGGTCGTAAAAAAATACTCAGCAACAAATACTTTTCCTTCAATAATTTTATCGGTAACCCTTTGGTTTTTTTGGTTGGTAAAAGAAAAGGAGCCAATGGTATGCCCGTGAGATTTTTCTCGTATGCTGGTGTCGACGAGCCCCTCTTCTACATCTACAGGGTTATAAACAGGTAAGGCCCTAGGGGTTTTGGGTTTATTCAATACCAATAGATAGGCAGTTCCTACGGCGACAACGAAAATTATCCCAAATCCAAGGATGCGTTTAATCATTTGGGTGCAAAAATAAGGTGTTTATTACAATGTTCCTGAATAGTTCGTTCTCTTTGCGCTATGGGACCGGAAAGGATTATAAAGGAAATTCCTCGATGCACTAGGTCATCTTGATAGCATTGAAACAACCGATCGCGATCCAAGGGATTTTCTCTCAAAGGGTCGAATTTCCATGGAATATCGGGAGCACACAAAAAAAGAAGGGTATAGACCTCTTGCTGTGAAAGAAGGGATATTTGGGAGGAAATATCTCCGTATTTTTCTTTTTCCCACATGCGAATAACCGTTAAATCGGTATCGCACACTACCCGTTCATGGGCATGATTTTCTGTAAATTGTAACGTCCCAATTTTTAAGACATCGTGTCGACCATATTCCTGTTTATCCGCCAGATAACTGCGCGCTTGCTCGGGAACCCAGGGCAGGTTGAATGATTCCGCGCACCATCGAGACAAGGTGGTTTTACCACTGCACTCTGGCCCCGTAAAAGCTACCCTAAATAGCGTATTACGCTCTTTTTTCCATTGGAAATGTCCATAAATCGATAGTAAAAAATAAAGGATGGAAAGGCTGAATAAAAAAATGAGGTTACGGTCAAAAGCAATCCATGCCGTGGCTCCATTGACGGCCAACCAAAGATACCAACTTTCGTGATAGGCATAGATGGTTAACAGGGTTGCGATCACGGAAAAGACTAGACAATACGCATCCAGCAAGACAAAAAAAGGAAATTGATTCCAAAGAAAGGTGAGCGAAACAAGGACTAGACAAACCCCTGTTATTAAAATTAAGATTGGGTGACGGAAAGTCCTGGTTGTACTATGCTTCTTCCAAGTGTACCAACCCCAAAATCCAAGGATTACATTGATTCCTTGTACGATGCCTTGTATCCACAGGGATTCCAAATAGCATAGCGCCGTAAAGAAGGCACAAGAGGCAATCCCGAAAGGCCAGGCAAAAGTATTTTTTCTTGCAATGCCAAAAAGATACCCTAATCCCAACAATGCCCCGAAAAAGTCCAAGATAAAGCGCACCGAAATCATAGGTCAAAGGTAAATGCAATAGCGCAATTAAATTCTATATGTTCAAAACTCTCCTTAACCAGCGCATGTGGCGTCGGTTATTAATTGAATTTTGTGAAAAATACCGAGTATGAGTAAGAGAATTCTTTTGGTTTTGTCGCTAGCGGTCCTTGCATCTTGTGTTTCCGCTAAAAAATTTAAAGCACTGGAAGCCAAAGAAAAGGCTTGTTCGGAAGAACTTGCGAAGGTCCAATTGGCGAGCAATGATTTTGAATCCAAATGGAAGGATACCAAAGCAAAATGGGAAGCCAACGTGAAAGAAGTCGCTCAGTTGAAAAGCGATACGGCCACCCTCGGGGATGAAAAGCGAACGGTTAACCAATCCTATGTTCAACTTAAGAAGGATTACGACCAATTGGAAGCGTCTTTTGATAAATATAAAAACCTCGGTTCCAAAGAAATGAGTAGTTTACAAAATCAGTTGGAACAAAAATCCGATGAACTTGAGAAAAAATCCGAGGCTCTGGTGGCCCTAGAGAATGAATTGAAAGCGAAACAAGCCCTGCTTGAAGAGCGAGAGCAAAAAGTAAATGAATTACAAACCCTTCTTGACCGGCAGGAAAATGCCCTTAATAGCCTGAAAAAAAGGGTTACGGATGCCTTGATTGGATTCGAAAATAAAGGGTTAAAAATTGAACAAAAAAACGGTAAAATCTACGTCAGTATGGATGCCAAACTGCTTTTTAAATCGGGAAGTATTGTGGTAGAGAGTGAAGGGAAAAACGCCTTACTTCAAATTGGGAAAGCCCTAGAAAATGAAAAAGAACTGGAGATTGTAGTGGAAGGGCATACCGATACCGATAAGTTAAGTAGTCCTACCTTTCCAAGGAATAACTGGGAATTATCGGTATTAAGAGCCACTTCGGTTGTACAAATTCTCTTGGCTAATTCCACCATGAATCCCGGACAAATAGTAGCGGCAGGACGCAGTGAATATCAACCAGTGGATGTTGCAGATAAAGCGAAAAATCGCCGCATTGAAATTATAATTTCACCAAATTTAAACGCCTTATTCGATCTAATTTCCAATTAGGCATTTTGAGGCAATAGATCGAGCAATCTGTTTTATTTAGCGGATTTGCAAACCTGCCGTGAATCTGCTACTTTTGCCGACTGATTTAACTTAATATTGAATTTTACACCATGGAAAACAACTTAATTTACATCCCAATAGGATTAGCCATTGTTGGATTAATTTTTATGCTATACAAAATGGCTTGGGTCAAGAAACAACCGGCCGGAGATGAAAAAATGCAAGGCATTGCAAGAAGTATTAAAGAGGGAGCAATGGCTTTTCTCAGTGCAGAATACCGTTTGTTGGCCATTTTTGTGGTCATCGCATCAGGAGCCTTATTCGTAGTAGATTACTTTGTCGATTCTACCGAATGGTTGATTGTTCCCGCTTTTGTGGTTGGTGCTGTTTTTTCTGCCATTGCAGGAAACATCGGTATGCGCGTGGCAACGGATGCAAACGTTCGCACCACCGAAGCAGCTAAAACATCCCTTCCCAAGGCGCTAAACGTTTCCTTCGGTGGCGGTACCGTTATGGGGCTTGGTGTAGCGGGCTTAGCCGTTCTTGGTCTATCCCTCTTTTTTATGCTTTTTGTTCAAAAGTACTTGACAAAAGACGGTAATTTCTACGACGACATGACTAAAGTTTTGGAATGCCTCGCCGGGTTTTCCTTGGGTGCAGAATCCATAGCGCTCTTTGCGCGTGTAGGAGGAGGTATTTACACCAAAGCGGCCGATGTTGGAGCCGATTTAGTAGGAAAAGTTGAAGCAGGAATTCCAGAAGATGACCCTAGAAATCCAGCCACTATTGCTGACAACGTTGGGGATAACGTAGGCGATGTAGCGGGTATGGGAGCCGATCTTTTCGGATCTTATGTCGCGACCGTTCTTGCGTCCATGGTTTTGGGTAATTACATTATTAAGGATATGGCGGAAGCCGGACAGGTTCTGAAGGATTTTGGAGGTATGGGTCCTATTTTATTGCCAGTGATGATTGCAGGGGTAGGTATTATAGCCTCCATCATCGGCACCTTTTTAGTGCGAATTTCCTCGAATGAGGCAAAAGAAAATGAAGTACAGAAAGCCCTTAACATGGGGAACATAGTTTCCATTATTCTTTCTGCCATTGCGGGATGGTTCCTGGTGGATTGGATGTTGCCAGATACGATTCAAATGAACTTTTTTGGAGAAGGTACGCTAACCATTCCAAGCCGACATGTTTTTTATGCTACGTTGGTTGGATTAAGTGTAGGATACTTGATTTCTTATTTCACAGAATATTATACAGCATTGGGTAAGAAACCCGTATTGGGGATCGTACAAAATTCTTCCACAGGGGCTGCCACCAATATCATCGCTGGTTTGGCAACCGGAATGATTTCAACGTTTTCTTCCGTAATCTTATTTGCTGCCGCCATCTGGGGTTCCTATGCGTTGGCTGGTTTTTACGGGGTTGCAATCGCAGCATCTGCCATGATGGCTACAACGGCCATGCAATTAGCGATTGATGCTTTTGGCCCTATTGCTGATAACGCAGGAGGAGTTGCCGAGATGAGTGAACTTCCAAAGGAGGTTCGTCAACGAACGGATGTTTTGGATTCGGTTGGGAATACCACGGCAGCGGTAGGAAAAGGTTTTGCAATCGCTTCAGCGGCCTTAACCGCCCTCGCCTTATTTGCGGCATATGTTACGTTTACCGGGATTGATGGTATCAATATTTTCAAAGCGCCTGTTTTAGCGGCCCTCTTTATAGGAGGTATGGTTCCTGTGGTTTTTTCTGCCTTGGCGATGAAATCGGTCGGCAGTGCCGCTATGGACATGGTACAAGAGGTTCGACGTCAATTTAGAGAAATTCCTGGGATTATGGAAGGTACTGGGAAGCCTGAATATGGAAAATGTGTTGAGATTTCTACGAAAGCTGCCTTACGAGAAATGATGCTTCCAGGTGCATTAACCATCGTTACCCCAATTATTATCGGTTTGGGAACAGGATTCATTTCTGGGAACTGGTCAATGGCAGCAGAGGTACTTGGTGGCTACATGGCGGGGGTCGCTGTCTCTGGAGTCTTATGGGCCATTTTTCAGAACAACGCCGGAGGCGCCTGGGATAATGCTAAAAAATCCTTTGAAGCAGGGGTGTTGATAAACGGCGAAATGACGTTCAAAGGTTCTGATGCCCATAAAGCAGCGGTAACAGGAGACACGGTTGGTGATCCATTTAAGGATACTTCAGGTCCGTCGATGAATATATTAATCAAACTCACCTGTTTGGTGGGCTTGGTAATCGCACCTATTTTAGGGGACGGACATGGCTCGAATTCTGCAGGTAAACATGGAAAACATGCGCGCCCGGCAATCCACACTTCCGGGAAAAAAGCCTGTTGTAAAGAAGGAGGCAAGGAAGCAATTGGTTGTAAAATGGATAAAGAATGTGCTGCAATGGGTGGAAAATGTGATATGAAGGAATGTTCCAAAATGACCAAAGGTCAATGTGAAAAAATGTGCAACGATAAGGGTTGTTCTGAGGAGGAGAAAAAAGCATGCCTAGCGCAATGTGATGAAAAGGGAAATTGGAAAGGAGCGAATGGCATGGAAGGAAAGAACAAAAAAGATTGCTGTAAGCCTTAAGGCTTCAAATACATATGGTTTTAAGGGGCTAAATGCCCCTTTTTTAGTTTCTAAACAAAATGCAGGGCACTTAATTGCCCATGGTTTGTCCTAGGATTTTCTTGCTGTTTCTTTACTTTTGTTCTGTGAAACAGAATACTGATTTCTTCGAGGCCGTCTATCAGGTTGTACGCTTGATTCCTCCCGGCAGAGTAACGACCTATGGAGCAATTGCAATGGCATTAGGCGCCAAAAAATCTTCTAGAATGGTAGGGTGGGCCATGAATGCCAGCCATCGACTGGGGGATGTACCCGCCCATCGCGTGGTCAACCGAAATGGGTTGCTTACTGGAAAAATGCATTTTGAAAATGAAATGGATATGCAGCGGAGGTTGGAGGCAGAGGGCGTAAGCGTTGAAGAGGACCAAGTGCTTGGCTTTAGTCAACGCTTTTGGGATCCTTGTACAGAAATTAGGGTTGATTAAAAGTCTTTAATTTGGAAGAATTGCCATCAAAAACATACATGGATTGATTCTCTTCAAAAAGTTGCATTAAATTAATGCGCTTATCCTCTTGGGTTACAATATACGCATAAGAACGCCCTGAAATTCCAGATAAAGCGGTAAAGCTTACAAAATCGTTGGTTCGAACAATCTCCGTGATATGATAAATTTGGCTATCGGTAATTTCATTGTTTTCATCGAATACATTATGAACAAACAAGGAATCAATTAATGATATATTGAACGTTTGAATTTTATCAAAGGAGTTCGTAATTTCCTCGGTTGGAATATCAAATTCATGGGTGATCGTAGATCGAATAGTGATTTGAGAATTCACGCTAAACGCGAAGGCTAACGTAAGTAAACAGGCGATGGTTTTCATAGGCATTAGGTTTTTAATTCATGAATCGTGGAAGGCGCGTTTGGTTACAATTATTTTCTAATTTTACGCCATGAAATTTGCAACCAAAGCCATACACGAAGGGGTAGAGCCGGATTCCGCAACGGGAGCGATTATGACCCCTATTTATCAAACCTCCACGTATGTACAAGATGGTGTGGGAAACCACAAAGGTTATGAGTATTCGCGGACGCTTAATCCCACAAGGCACGCACTGGAAAAAAACCTTGCCGCAATTGAAAATGGCACGTATGGTGCCTGTTTCGCTTCGGGATTAGCGGCAATTGACTGTGTAATTAAAATGCTAAATCCCGGGGACGAGGTGATTTCTACGCATGATTTATATGGAGGATCCTATCGAATTTTCAAGACCATTTTTGAGAAATATGGTTTGGTTTTTCATTTTGTTGACATGACCGACGTGCAGAATATTCACGCTAAAGTCAATCAAAACACCAAGTTGATTTGGGTTGAAACCCCCACGAATCCTATGATGAATATTATCGATATCGAGGCGGCGGCAACGGTGGCAAAGCAATGCGGGGCATTGCTTTGTGTGGACAACACCTTCGCGACACCGTATCTCCAAACGCCACTTGACTTAGGGGCAGATATCGTAATGCACTCGGTTACAAAATACCTTGGCGGGCATTCCGATGTCATTATGGGGGCTTTGGTTACCAAAAACGAAAGCCTTGCCCAAGAAATCTATCGAATTCAAAACAGTTCAGGCGCTGTTACCGGTCCTATGGATTCCTTTTTAGTATTGAGGGGAATAAAAACCTTGCATTTACGAATGGATCGGCATTGCGAGAATGGTGAAAAAGTTGCTCACTTTCTTAAGGATCATCCCCGAATAAACAAGGTGTATTGGCCAGGATTCCCTTCCCATCCAAACCATGGGGTCGCATCCAAACAAATGAGAGGATTTGGGGGAATGATTTCGTTTACGTTGAAAGGAAATCGCTTGGAAGATGCGTTACAGGTCGTCAAAAAAGTTAGGCTCTTCTCCCTTGCAGAATCCTTGGGTGGGGTGGAATCCTTGATTGGTCATCCTGCTACCATGACCCACGCATCCATTCCAAAAGACGAACGAGAGAAAAGTGGGGTGGTGGATAGTTTAATCCGGTTAAGCGTTGGAATTGAAGATGTAACGGATTTAATCGACGACTTATCCCAAGCCCTAGGCTAGAGGTTTTCCAATAAACTAAAGAATTGTTCTTTCTTTGCGGGGGAAAGCGGAACAGCGGCACCATCCTTCAAAATTACAGACCCTCCTTCGTGTTTGTCGTATCGTTCAATGTAATCCAGGTTTATTAAGTGGGATTGTTGCACCCGAAAAAAACCATGGTTCGATAAAAGAGTCTCAAAATCTTTCAACGTTCTGGATACCAGAATTTTTTTTCCGTTGGTTAAATAGAAAAACGTATAGTTTTTGTCTGCTTCACAACGGATAATGTCGCTTAAATCCACAACATGAACACTTTCTTGCGTCTTCAAAACCAGTTTTCTTTTCTGGCTCGGTTGAAGGTTGTGCGCTAAGGCTTCGAATTGTGAGTCTTCTTTTTTGAATTCTATGGTTTCAATGGCATTCGTTAGTGCCGTTTTTAACTCTTCTTCGTCTATGGGTTTTAAAATGTAATCCAGCGCACTGAATTTTATTGCCATGATTGCATATTCTTGAAAGGCCGTGATGAAAATTAATTCAAATTTTTTATCCTTTAATCGATTTAACAAATCGAAACCCGTACCATCGGGCATTTGAATGTCCAAGAATACGATGTCTGGATTAATACGCTGTATCGCGTCTAGGCCTGTTTCTACGTTTTCACCGTTCGTATATACTTCAACGGGTAAGGAGAACGAATCGATCATTCGTTTGAGAAAATCCCTAATTCTTTTTTCGTCGTCAATTATTAAAACTTTTTTCATCGTTCTCAAATTTAGTATTTTCATAAATCATTGGCAAACATATTATTACGCGAGTGCCTGTTTTTTCTTTTTCGTTCAAATCCTCCACCGATAGGCTGCCTTTTCCTTTGTACTTTTTGTTCAATATCTCGATCCGTTCCCGGGTAATATCCATCGCCATGCTTTTATGCGTTCGGTTTTTTTTGATTTTCGCTGCTTTGGTCCTTCCAACCCCATTGTCGGTAATCTGTATTTCAAGCATTCCCTTGTTCTCCTTTATGTGAATAGCAATCATTCCCTTGTAGATGGTGTGTAGCTGTCCATGCTCTAGGGAATTTTCGATGAATGGCTGGGTGATCATGGGAGGGATCAAGGCCCTCATAAACAACAATTGTTCTTCGATTTCCAAGGTGAAATCAAACCGATCTTCAAAGCGCAGTTTCTGGGTTGTCAAGTATTTAGTTAAAATTTCTTTTTCAATGTCAATGGTAATAAACTCTTTTGGGGAATTTTCCAGAATTAATCGAATTAACCGCGAGAAATTCACGAGAAATTTAGATGTTTTCTCCGGAGTGCTTTCGTAAATATAGCTTTGAATAACGGCCAACGCATTGAAAATAAAGTGAGGATTCATTTGGGAACGCAAGAGGGTTTGAGCCATTTCGGTTTCCTTCTGTTCTTGCGCAATGTTGCGTTGCCTTACAATGAAAAACACAATGATGGCAGACAATATGAAAATGACAAGTACAATAACAATTCCCATCAATTGCCGATCACTTTGTAATTGCAAAATCTCCTTTTCCTTGAGTTCTTTTTGTAGCTTCTCCTCTTGGGAATTAATCAATCGTTCTCGCTCTTCCCTAGAATTGGTTTGCGTCAAATCCTCTATTTTCTTACTAAAAATCGAAGTAGAATTCGTTCTAGAGTAATCGTTGTAACGTTTCAAATATTGGTAGGCTTCATTATTTTGCCCTTTCAATTCATAAATTTTAGAAAGGATAAAATAACTTTCAAAAACACGATGTTTTTCTCCAACCTTTTCCCGCAAAGTAATGGATTGTAAAATCATATTCTCAGCAATCAAAAGATCGTTCTTTTGAAAATAAACTTCACCCATTTTATGAATAACCTCCGCAATATCATCCGAAGCATGCAAAGCCTCGTAGCCTACCATGCCTTTTTGATATGCGCCAATAGCCTGAATATAATCAGCTTTAGCACGGTATGCATCGCCAAGAATTACCCATCCTTTGGCTACCTGTTGTAACATTCCTAGGGCTTGGAGCCTGTTCAATGTTTTCGGGAAGTAGGCCAAGGCTTCCGTTATTTGTCTTTTCTTGACATGCATTTGTGCCTTCATCAATTCATTCTCCAATAAAAGGTTTTGATAGTTGTTTTGAATGGCTTTAGCATCGCTTTTTCTCACATAGGTTTCCGCCTCGCGAAGGTTTCCTACGGTTAACGAGATTTCGGCGATGTAATGGTTGTATAGGCTTGAATAATATGAGTTTTCACTTTTATCTGCAATGCCAAGGGCTAGCAGGGTTTGGGAAACCGCTTCTTCCGTTAGGCTAAAACATTGTTTAATTTTTGCCGCAACGAAAAAGCACTGAGCGGTTTCAATGTCCATTGCCGTTCGTTTGGCATATTGTATGGCTTTATCAGCAAAATAAAATGCTGAGTCTTGGGCTTGTGCTGAAGCGTAGACCTCTGCCATAGTTCTCAACCCTTGGGCGTTCCAAAGAGGATTATTGGACTTTTTTGCATAATCAAGCGCCTTGTAACCATACTTTTTTGCCAATGGAATTTGACCTTTTATCCGGTAATAAGTGGTCTGGATAATGTTTTTTAAATGCACTAAATGAGGGTCCGATGGGTTTATTTTACCCTCCTCTAATACCCGCCCTTCCGCAAGGAATTGCTCATAGTTTTGATTTAACCAGTATCCATAAAGCACGTAAATCTGCAATTCACTATTGGCTTCCTGTTTCCCTAGCTTTTGCGTTATTTGTGAGTATAAAACAGGGTTTCCTGTATTTGAACTTTCCAACATTTTCCTGAGGGTAGAAACCGGTTGGCTTTGACTCCATGTAAGCGTTGGAATAACGAACCAAAACCATAGCACTAAGCGATTGAAATATTGTAATTGGGAAACCATACTATGAACAAAGATAGGCGAATGATCATGTTTCTCCAATTTGATTAATACCTTTGAACTTGAAATGAAAAGGATAATTCGCGATTGGCTAAAGGAAGACGTAGGTTCAGGGGATTATAGCTCCCTTGCCGTGATATCCCGTTCTCAAAAAGGGTCGGCAGAATTCTTAATGAAGGAAGATGGTGTTATTGCAGGCTTGTCTTGGGCTAAAGAAATTATGTTGACCTGCGATGCAAAGGCCACGATAGTGTTCTTTTGTACCGATGGAGATGATGTTCCCAAGGGATCCCTTATTGGACGTATTGAAGCCAAAGCTACGGCTATTTTGAAGGCTGAAAGGTTGATGCTAAACTGTTTACAGCGCATGTCGGGAATTGCAACCCAAACGAGAAAATTAGTCGATCTGATTTCCCATACCAATGCAAAACTGTTGGACACAAGAAAAACTACCCCTGGGTTTCGAGCATTAGAAAAAGAAGCGGTTCGCATCGGTGGAGGGATGAACCATCGCTTTGGGTTGTATGATATGATAATGCTGAAAGACAATCACATCGATTATGCTGGGGGCGTAGTTCAGGCCGTAAAAAAAGCAGAAAACTATAAACAGAAGCATGGGTTATCCATAGACATTGAAGTAGAGGTTCGAGACCTAGAGGAATTAAAGCAAGCCATTACCCAGAAGGCCATTAGACGGATTATGTTGGATAATTTTACGCCTAACGAAATAAAAAATTGCCTGATGCTTATTCCTTCAACGTTTGAGGTTGAGGCTTCAGGAGGTATAACCGAATCGAACATCGTCGAATATGCTGAATCCGGCGTACATTTTATTTCTTTGGGAAGCTTGACGCATCACGTTAAAAGCCTAGACATCAGCCTGAAAGCGACCTTAAAGTAACACCGCCTAGGCGTGAAGGGTTCCTTTGTATGCGATTAAATCGTCAATGAACTCAACATGTGTCTCTATTTTATTACCGATTACCACCAATTGACACCCAGCTTGGTGCAGGGCTTTGATTTGTTGAATAGCGGTAATGCCACCCCCAACGATAATGGGCAGGTTTAAGAAAGCTAGTTTTTCAATAAGGTTGGGTTGTATGGATTGATACGCTCCGCTACCCGCATCCAAATAAAGAAGTTTCATTCCCATCAAATAAGCCGCCGTAGCCGTATCCACAATTTGCTGTACCTCTCGTTGGGGTATGGGTTTCGTCCCCGAAACCATTTGAACTGCCGTATTTTTATTCCCGTCAATTAAAAGATAACCCGTTGAAATCGCCTCTACCTTCGCATTAAAAATGCTCGGAGCGGATAACACCTGTTGCGTTATTAAATAATCTGGATTTCGACCTGAAATTAAGGATAGAAATAAAATACCATCAGCCGCTGGGTGAAATTGTTCGTGTGAACCGGGGAAGATAAGCACCGGCGCCTTGGAAAGGGTTTTTATCTTTGGAAACCAAAGGCTGAAATCGTGTTTAGATACCGTACTTCCTCCCACCAATACATAGTCGGGTTCAAGTAGATTAATTCGCTCCATTTTGGCTTGTAATTGCTTTTCAGAAACCAATTTATCTGGATCAATTAATACGCAGATTCCCTTTTTTTTCTGCAATATTTGGTGGTATATTTTAGGTTCAAACATAGGTGGCGATAGCTATAAGGTGAGAAGTGAAGGGAAAAACGTTACACCGAACCGCTTGAACCGACTCCCTGTACGTCACCATAAAATCGATGCCGTATTCTGTTTGTCCGACACATCGCATATCTTTTTTCCAATCAATACCCTGGAAATCCCCTAATTTATAGATAGCCTCCTTGCAGGACCAAAGACACGTCAGTTTTTCCAAAGGGGTTGCTGCCCAAAGGGCTTTCAATTCTTCTGGTTCAGAAAAACGTGTCCCTACTTTTAGTATCCGATCATCATAACACTCGATGTCGCAACCAAATGGCTTTGTTGCATAGCACCAAAGTGCCTTATCTTTCGAATGGCTAATACCAATGGTCCAATCGGAAGGAATGAAAAACGGTTTTCCGGAAGGAGCATAATGTATATCCATTCCTTGAAAGTCAAAGTTTTTCAAAAATCGTATGGACAAAAACTCCGTTTTTCGCTTTAGGGCAACGCGTTCGCCTAGCTGCTTCCGTTCCAGTTCACTCAACATCGGTTCAACACGCCCTATCCATTCCTCAAGAGGTGGAATATCCATCCATCGGCCTTGGATACCGTTAAATTCAATGGGGTGTGTATGGCTAAAAATAGAAGAAATGGAAGGGTCCAATGCAGTGTTTTTACAAAACTCGTCATTTTTTTATTCATTTGTTAAACCCAAGTATTATTTCTATATTTAGCACCTTTTAGAGGCTGTAGCCTTACGTCGAATATAAACTAAGTTATGAGAGGAAAACTTTTACTGCTACTATTAAGTGTTTTGTTGTCAGGTTCTTACGCGGTTGCTCAGTCTGGTTTGGGTACTATAAAAGGTGCCGTCAAAGACGGCAATGGAGGTAAAATCATTGTTGGTGCCAAGGTGTACCTTTTTTCGGGGACAACCATCAAGGCGAATACGGTTACGGATGACAAAGGTGAATTTCAAATCAACGGAATTTTACCAGGAACCTACGACGTAAAATTGACGAATCGCGCCGACGGGTATCAGGATGCCTTGGAACAAGGAGTCATTGTAACTGCGGACAAGTATACCTTTCTGGATAAATTAACCCTTTCCAAGCCAGAAAATGTTAAAAACGTTGGGGTGATTAAGATTACAAGGTACAAAGTTCCCCTCATTGACAAAGACGGTGGTGCTTCTGGGGCAGTGGTTACCCGTGCGGATATCGCTAGAATGCCTGTGCGTTCTGCCGCTCAAGTCGCTCAGTCGGTTGGGGGGGTAAATACGAATGAAGGAAGCGGTGAAATATCCGTTCGTGGATCGAGATCAGATGCTACGTACTTCTTTATTGACGGTATTAAAGTACGAGGCTCTGCCAACCTACCGAAGGCTGCTCTTGAAGAAGTTTCGGTAATTACCGGTGGGGTTCCTGCAAATTATGGAGATGTTACTGGAGGGATAATTTCAGTAACCACTCGGGGGCCGTCAGCCTTTTATTTTGGAAGCATTGAGGCGGTAACGTCGGGGATGTATTTTAAAGGGGCTGATCCCAATGGTTACGATGGAAAGGTGATCGGTTTAGATAAATACGGATATAACTTAGTGGAAGGAATGTTGTCGGGGCCCCTCTGGATGCAAAAGGATTCTTTGGGGAAAAAAACAAAGCCTAGGCTAGGGTTTCTCATTTCAGGAAACATTACAGACGAACTTGATAACCGTCCGCTAGCGGGTGGGGGATATCGCATCAAAAAAGAGGTTCGGGATGCCTTGTTAGAAAATCCTTTGCGTCCAACTTCTACGGGCTTTGGTACGTTCCATAACGCGTTGTTCTTAAGAAAAAGCGATTTTGAGAAAGTTCCATGGAGAATGAATGCCAGAAATACCACCATTTCCGGACAAGGTAAAATAGATGTTAATACAGGGCCATCGGTGAATGTACAGTTTGGAGGTTCTTTAAACTACTTCCAAGGTTCTGGCTATTCCTACACCGGTTCATTATTGAATTTTACAAACTTTGGTGAATCGAAAGGGTTGGATTATCGCGTGTATGGTAAAATTTCGCAGCGCTTTTCGAATGACGCACCCGGAAGTAAGATTAAGTCTGCCAATTACACCCTAATGGTGGACTATTCTAAAACGATGAGAGATTCCTATGACCCGAAACATTTATATAATATTTTCAATTATGGTCATGTGGGTAAATTTGTGACTTCTCGAGCACCGTCGTACCAATTTAACGACAACCTGCAACGGTGGGAACATAACGGATTTAAAGATTTAGAGGTGGCGTTCAGCCCTTCTGAAACCAACGCAGCGTTAGCGGCGATTACTACACAGTATTACAATATTTATGAAGGAGAGCCCTTTGGTCATTATGAAAATTTATTCCAAATTCAGCAAGGAAACGCCTTAAGAAATGGGGATGCACCTCAAAGTGTATATGGAATTTGGTCGAACATTGGTACGCCATACAATGGTTTTGGTCGCTTTGAAAACGATCAGTTTCGTGTGACGGGTGCGGGTTCGCTCGTTGTTGGGAACCACAACGTTTCCCTCGGTTTCGAATACGAGCAACGCGTAGACAGAGGGTGGTCCAGTGGGGACCAAGGTCCGATTCCGATTTGGTCTATTGCTCGACAGTTAATGAATTTTCATATCCGTGAGTTAGATTATTCCTCGGGTTTCGTTTCCGATTCGGGATCGTTTAAAGCCATTACCTATGACCGGTTGAATTCAGGGTATGCAAACCAATCAGGAACCGGAACGTTTGGAGGCCAACTCAATAACGACAACCAATCCTTTTTTGATTTTAATGTTCGTCAAGCCCTCGGATTGGATGTGGCAGGAAATGATTTCGTAGACATCGACCAATACGATCCAAGCCTGTATCAATTTGACATGTTTTCTCCAGATGAATTGATGAACGGAGGAAATTCCTTTGTGTCTTATTACGGATTTGACCATACCGGTAAAAAAGTTAAAGGAACTACCGATATCAATAAATACTTCAATGAATTCGACGAAAACGGAAATTATCGTCGTTTCATTGGTGCTTTTCAACCGACCTACATGGCAGGTTATATCATGGACAAGTTTGCTTTCAAGGATATCGTATTTAACGTAGGGCTTCGTGTGGATGTTTTTGATGCGAATCAACCCGTTTTAAAAGATCCATATTTGTTTTACAATGCAAGAACCGTTAAAGAAGCAAAAGCATTAAAAGAAAACGACCCAGGACAGTATAGTTGGGTTGATATACCAGAAAGCATGGGCGATGATTATGTGGTTTATGTGAACGATGTTTCCAATCCCACGGCCATCAATGGTTTTAGAAACGGAGCAGAATGGTTTAACGCAGTGGGTACAACTATTGAAGACCCAAAAACCATTCAAGGGGCAGGCGGTATCGCGCCGTGGGTATTAAACCCAGGTCAAACCACTCCGGATGCTTCCGCTTTTGAGGATTATAAAGCACAGATAAACGTAATGCCTCGGGTTGCATTCTCATTCCCTATTTCTGAAAAGGCATCTTTCTTCGCTCATTACGATATTTTAACGAAAAGACCGACTTCTGGATTTAGATTTGATCCATACGAATATCAGTATATTCAATCGCGCAGTGCGGTGATTGACAATGCCAACTTGAAGCCGGAGACAACGGTGGATTATGAACTAGGTTTCCAACAAGTACTTTCGCCTACTTCTTCATTGAAAATTTCGGCTTTCTACCGGGAACAACGAAATAACGTACAGTTGATCAATGTCTTTATGGCGTATCCAGCATCCTACAAAACCTTTGGTAACCGAGATTTTGGAACGGTTAAAGGGATGACCATTGCCTATGACCTTCGCCAAACCGGCAATGTGAGAATGACAGCGAATTATACCTTACAATTTGCGGATGGAACGGGTTCCGATGCTACCTCTATGGCCGCGTTTATCAATGCAGGAATTCCAAACCTTCGAAACATTTTCCCATACAGCTATGATCAGCGACATGCTTTTGCTGTAACGTTTGATTATCGTTATGGCGAGGGTAAGGATTACAATGGACCAAAGATTGGAAACATTAACATACTAGAGAATACGGGATTAAACATTTTCACAAACATCAATTCGGGGTATCCGTATTCAGCACAAACCTTTATAACCGACGAGGGTATTGGGAATTTAAATGCTGGAATTAGCGGTACGGTCAATGGATCTAGGTTGCCATGGACCTACCGATTAGACCTTCAATTGGATCGTAATTTTACTATTGAGCATGGTAAGAGTAAAGATGCTAATGGGAACAATAAGCCCAAAACATCCAACTTTAATGTGTACATACGTGCCACAAACCTCTTCAATCAGTTTAACGTATTGTCCATTTATCGCGCTACAGGAAACTGGGATGATGATGGTTATTTGGCAGCAGCAGCTAGTCAAACCTCAATACAAAACCAAACGGACGAACAAGCTTTCAGAGATTACTACTCCATGAAGGTTCAAAATCCGTTCAATATAAGCGTGCCAAGAACGATTCGATTGGGCGTTAAATACGATTTTTAAAAACAATAACTAAAGGATATAGGTTATGAAAAAGCAATTATTTGCGACTATTATTGGAATCGCCATCATAGGAACGAATGCTTACGGTTATTACGGTCCAAACGATAAGGCACAAAAACCTTCAGGAAGTAAACCAAAAGCAAATTGTAGTCCAGCAACAGCGAAGTATATCATGGAATTCAATGACGTTCGCGCCCTAATTGAGCAAGGTGGATCCATGTTTCAGAACCGTCAAAACGGGGTGGCTGCGTACGAAGTTCCTAAAGGAAGTAACCGATTTGCCATTTTCGCCGGTGCGCTTTGGATGGGGGGAACGGATGTGAATGGACAATTAAAGTTGGCTGCTTTACGCTACAGGCAAGGTAACGACTTCTGGCCTGGTCCTTTATCGGTAACCCCAAGTACTGGAGATTATAATCCTTTATTTCCCGTTGGAGATGGGGCGATCCGTGATTACGGTGAGGCCAACATTGATCCTGATCAATGTATAGCATACGATCAATTTTATACCATTAGAAAAGCAGAAGTCATTCGATTCAATATATGGTGGGAATGTCAGGCGGGAATTTCAACCGAATGTGACGATGTACAAGCACCGACAAACGAAGAGTTAAATCGCATTTACAATTGGCCAGCACATGGTGATGTGTCCCGTGGTCAAGATTATTTCCTTGCACCTTATTATGATAGAGATCAAGATGGTAATTATAACCCAGATAATGGAGATCATCCTTGGTATGATGATATTTTAGGACGAGATGATATTCAGTGTGGTTTCGATCGGCGAATTTCTTTGTTTGGGGATGAGACCCATTGGTGGGTATTTAACGACAAAGGAAACATTCACACCGAGACCAATGGTGACCCTATTGGAATGGAAATTCGGGCTCAAGCCTTCGCTTTTGCAACGAATGATGAGGTGAACCGAATGACTTTTTATAATTATGAGTTAATCAACCGAGGTACACAAACCCTTTACAACACTTATTTTGCTCAGTATTTGGATGCCGACGTTGGGAATTATGCGGATGATTACGCTGGTTGTGATGTGTCCCGTGGTCTTGGATACATGTACAATGGTGACCTTAACGATGAAAGCGATGGTGGCAAATTAGGTTATGGTGACAATCCTCCCGCTATCGGGTGTGACTTTTTCGAAGGTCCCTATCAAGATGCAGATGGTATAGACAACCCTGGTCCTTATTTCGACAATGCTACGCAAACGCTAGTCGTTCCTACCGTAGTGGACGCCATCGCAAACAATGGAATTGTGTACAAAGGAATTGGAATCGGTTATTCGGATGGCATTATCGACAATGAACGATTTGGAATGCGTCGTTTCACCTATTATACCTCTACTTCAGCTTATCCATATAACGACCCAGGGCCTGCTGCTGAATTCTATAATTTTATGGAAGGACAATGGGCCAATGGTTCTGAAATGTATTACGGTGGTCTAGGAAGCACTCCTGGAACGTTATCGGATTATATGTTCCCAGGCACCTCTGACCCCTTGCATTGGTCAACCGCAGGACAAGATATGTCTGCCCAATATCCTAATGGATGGGATGAAAGCACCAATAACAATCCTCCAGGAGACCGTCGCTTTGTTCAATCTGCGGGTCCTTTTACCCTGAAGCCAGGGGCGGTAAATAACATTACCGTGGGTATTGTTTACGGTCGCAGTACGGAAGGATCGTTGATGGCTTCGGTTGAGGCGATGAAACGAGCTGACACTAAAGCGCAAGCGTTGTTTGATGCATGTTTTAAAATTCTCTCTCCTCCGGATGCGCCTAAACTGACCATTCAAGAATTGGATCGTGAGTTAATCCTAATGATTGAAAACCCGATTTCTTCAAACAACTATCAAGAAGGGTATGAAGAAATTGATGAAATTAATATTCCAGACCCAACTGTAGATCGCAAGTATCGCTTTGAAGGATATCAAATTTTCCAATTGAAAAACCAAGATGTATCGGTAGCGGATATTGCAGATCCTACCAAGGCTCGTTTGGTGGCTCAATGCGATGTTAAAAACAATATATCTAGGTTGATTAATTTCGAGTTTGATGAGGCCTTAGGTTTCGCGGTTCCTTCGGAGAAGGTAGATGGTGAAAACAAAGGCATTCGGCATTCTTTCCAAATTCAAGAAGATGCATTTGCGCAAGGCGCTAGAAGGTTGGTAAACCACAAAACTTATTATTATGTGGCCGTGGCCTATGCGCACAATGAATTTAAGAAGTATGACCCGAACGATCCTTTATTCTTAGATGGTCAAAAAATCCCATATATTTCTTCTCGTCTTAATTTTGATGGAACAGCCATAAGTTCAACGCCTGCCGTTCCTCACAACCCGAGGCCTGAGGCGGATGGAACAAACCAGTTAGCGGATTATGGCTCTACGCCACGGATTACGCGATTGGATGGGTATGGAAACGGCAACCGTTCGTTGGAATTCACCGAAGGTACCTTGTCGACCATTTTGAGCGATGGGTATATAGATACTCCTGAATACGAATACGGTCAAGGACCGGTAAACATCAAAGTGGTGGATCCGTTGAACTTAAAAGGCGGATATTTTGAGTGTCGATTCAAGGATTATGTAGCCACCTCACCGGGCAATGCTGCAGATACAGCGGGTTGGGTTATATACCGATATGACAAAAAAGGGGGTACGGTATTGGATTCTGTGAGCTCAGAAGAAGCAATTAATGGAGACAACGAGCAAATCATTCCTGAATGGGGCGTTTCGGTACAAATCCACCAAGAGAAGTACTATTTTCCATCAGGATCGGGTAACATTACGGCAAAGACTACGGATATGATTGAGTCTTCGATTACATTCAAAGATTCATCGAAGCGTTGGTTGGCCGGCGTACCCGATAACGATGCGTATTTCCCTACGAATTGGATTCGTTCTGGAGATTACACGCCTGATTGTGATCCAGCATCGAGTGGTTTTGAAGGTTTACCCAACGGCCCAGTTTACTTGAATCCTTGTAATTATCCTGACGACGCTGGCGTAGACCCCGGGCAGAAGTATGAGTCGATTCTAGATGGAACGGTGGCACCGCATCGTTTAACGGGTTACCAAGCGGATTATATGCCCTTGGCTTATTTCGGAACCTTTAACGGGTCGTCCCGTCAGAATGCTTCGATTTCGTTCTTGCCGAGCGTGAACATTGTGATTACGAGCGATAAGAGCAAGTGGACGCGCTGTCCTGTAGTAGAACTGGGCAGAACGGCGGCGTTGAACGTAGGAGGAGCGGCCCCTGGAGGCTTACGAAAGAGCCCAAGTGTGGATAAGAACGGGAATGCGGATGGTAGTGGAACGGGCATGGGATGGTTCCCGGGATATGCCGTAGACATGGAATCGGGAGCACGTTTATACCTAGCCTTTGGAGAGAATTCGTTCTTGGGTGGGGAAAACGGCGCCGATATGGTTTGGAATCCTACGGATAAGTTCATCAGCAACGTAGGTACCCCATTGATGGGAGGTATGCATCCTATTTATGTGTTTAGCTACAACCAAAAGAGCATCAATGGCTATAGCTCAAGTTTTGATTTTCCGGCCTATATCCCATCCCAAGCGGAGAACAATGGTGGAAACGTTGCGTACCAGAAATACCTGGAAGTGGAGACCAACAGCGCTCAAGCGAAGCGGGATTTGTATGGAAGCCTTACCTGGATATCGTACCCTTTGCTTACCACAGGACAAACCTTATTATCTACGGATGTTACGATCAAATTGCGCATCAATAAGGAATACAAAAATTACACGGCAACGGGACAAAACAACGGGCGACCGATGTATGGTTGGTCGATGGATGATATCGCTACCCAAGTGGGAGCACAAGATGCCCTCAAGGAAGTCTTGAGCATGATTAACGTGGTCCCGAATCCTTACTATGCCTTCTCCGATTATGAGCGAAC
>JBJTWF010000108.1:0-20113 GCA_046081565.1 Flavobacteriales bacterium
GAAAGATGCAAGAAGCCGCCACTAACAACCGCAACATGTTTGAGCAACTGATGGAAGCCTGTAAATACGCGTCCTTAGGCCAAATCACGGAGGCCTTGTTTGAGGTGGGAGGTCAGTACCGTAGGAACATGTAGGGAAGAGAACTTTCCTTTGTTTTGAAAACAACTCATTATCTCGCGTCAACAAATCTCAAGACTTGCTTTCCATGACGATGGTGAAGGGCGAAGGCCGTTAGATCGAAAGCAAAGAGAAAAGAGCCCTGTAGGATGAGTCCTTTACCAAAACCATTAAGTTGATCGGCTTTAGCTTGCTGGTTGAGTGCCATGCTCCTAAGTAAAAATCCTGCGGTAATGTAAGCCACATCTAATCCTGTATTCAGCAGGAAAATGCGCTCCGTTTTTTGCTGTTCATTCAAGGTTTGTGAAAGCGTCAAAACCGTTTTCGCATTGCGTGCCCGGAGGTATCCCGGAACCGCCAAACCCAAATTCACGGCATTCCACATGACATTCATCTGATGAAACGCTTGACGTTCTGGTGGCTGCGCCGTGGCCCAGCCTATGCTTCCTGCGGTAATATTTGCCCCTGCCCAGGTCCCCAAGGTGAGCATGAGCGCTTTATCGTATTTGATCCGAGCTTCATTAAAGCCTTTGAGGTCTTGGCCGAATGCAACCGAATTAGCAATACATATCAATCCGAAAAATGATAGTTTCAACACCCTGAAAAGACCACTCGTACCCATTATCTCTATCGCATTTGGTATTGATTCATATACAAATCAAAGGCAAACTTTGAAATTCCGTAAGGCTGTTGCAACTTCATAAGTGCAGACCAATAGGGTTTATTCGTCGGCTCATGCGTAGGAAGATAATACCCTTGTCCTTGAAGGAACAAAGACCGTTTTTTCCCATCCTCTTGCGGAAGGTCTTTGAAAAGTACCTTGACAGCATCCCCTTGGCGCAAGGATAGGTAAGTCTTATCTTTTTCAAGGATTTCAGAAGATCGCTCTTGGCCATCTAAGGAAGCGGTAGAAGCCTTTATCTTGAATGCCTGCAAAGGAATTTGTGGTGATTGATCTACCGCAATTTGGTCAAGGGACCAAAGGTTAAAGCCTGCGGCGAATTGAAGTTGAACCGCACCGTTGTGGATAAACTCCTTTTTCACGGGAATAACCACTTCGTGGTAGGCTACGTTGCCGACCATTTCAATTTGATCTACTTTGATCCAATGGTTACCTTCTTTGACTAAAACCGACAACGCTGCCCCTTTTTCTTCAAAGGCTTGATCCAAGGTTTCTTTTGATTTAGTGCGGTTCTTAGCTGCCCAATCTTCATATGCCGACCCCATCGCTTTTTTCACCGATTCATTCACTACGCCAGAAAACTCGCTATTTTTCACACGTAATATCAAGCGAAGGTCTTTTTGGGCATTGAGCCCATCAAAGGTAGTGTACAATCCTTGATACGCACGAGCCGAAAGCTGATCAAACATGTAGGCTTTATCGTCCGCCTTCTGCACCAAAGCAGTGCGGTCGTTATTCACCGCATCTAAGACTTTGCGAGGCTCCAATGTTTCTTTAACGGCATAAAAATTCCCCTGTTTATCGCTGACGATGCGTTCGTTTTCCTGGTGCATAACCGCCCAAAGGCTTAGGTCATTGAGGTATTGAACTTCGGCCTCTTCGTTTCTAATTTCCATGGAAAGTTCCTTTCTCTTCGGGGTAAAATCGTCCAGTTTTTTCGTATCCATACGCTCTAACGACGTATTAGTAGCTCCCGCAAACAAGGCGTTATTATACAACCAATCGTGGCCGTTATAGAGGTAAATTCTCGGGCAATTACATGCAACAATGACCACAATAATTAGTATCACTAAAAACGTAAGCAATAAAGCCAAGAAAACCTTCCAAATAATCGTTCCGATTTCTTTTCCATCTACCGCTTTCGTTTTTTCTAAGATTTCCATTTTAACCACCTTGGAGTCATTGAACGTAACGTGTCCTGACGAGGATACCTTGGCATCGCTTAAATGAAAATGAAATTGGTTTTTAACCTTGAGTTTCTCATGGCTTTTTACAATGCGATCCAGTTCCACCATCGACTCTTCCTTGCTAACGGAAGCTTTTGAGGATTTTACTCGGGGGAGTATGAATTCAGCCTTTTTATCGGAGGATGCTTGGGCCATACCATCGAGATAAACCGATAGTTCCTTGGCATCGGGATTCAAAAGATCTCCACTGATTTCATGCCCGCTTCGCTCAACGTTCTTGAGTTCTTTAATCTCCCCGTTGGCATGGACATACAGTACCGTGTTGTCTGAAGTCAACACTAAGTTCTTACGAATATCGTCTATTTTCTCGACGCTTTTGATGCGATAAACACTACACGCATTGATCATGGCCACTAAGGTGACCCAGGCTACTGTTTTTAAAAAAATCTTATTTCTCATTTCGTATTATTTTAATTGGTGAAAGCAGGGTTGGCACACCCTTGCGTCTGCAATGCCATAAGGGTTTCTTGGTAATCGTTCCCCAAAATATGGGTGCTTTTATTTCTACAATAAGGACAGGCTTGAATGTACCCATCGGTATCTACATAAATCATCATGGACGCAGCCCCTGCACATCCCAACGAACGGTATTGATGGGCTGGATACACCAACAGCGGTAAATCCTCATGCGCCTTGGATGTATTCACATCCGTGTAAAAAGCATCAAGGATCGCGGTTTCTTCCGTACTAAGCTCTACCGACATGCCTGCATAATTCCCTACGGAACGCGGTTCGAGGAGCATTACAAAAGAGGCATCGTGCTGCGCAGCAAATTGCATATAGTTCATTAAATCCGTTTTATTGCACGTTTCTTTGGTAACGCAAAGGGTAAAGGTCAAAATCATATCCGCTTTCCGAACGTTGGCTGCAGCGTCGATGGCCCATTGAAACACTTTTTCATTGCGCCGAAAAGCATTGTGTTTTTCAGGAATATAATGATCAATGCTTAGGTAAACTCCGGTTAATCCAGCCTCCTTCAATGCAAAGGCATGCTCTTCGGTCATTTTATATCCCGAGGTAAATAGGGAAAAATCTACGTCTTTTTTACCATAGGACAACAAGGTCAGCAAATCATCAAATTTGTTCATCGGTTCACCCCCGGCATAATGAACCATAGGAACCTTGGCAGCGATCAATTTATCTAAAATACGTTTGTGATCCTCTAGCGTCAAGGTATCTTTTTGATTCAACACCTCCCCTTCAAAACAGTGCTCACAATTTAAGGGACATTTCTTTGTCAAGGCAACTTGCACAACAGCCAACGCTTCTAAGTGGCTTGGGGATTCATTCAAAGCCCTCAACGCTTGAATAGCGACAGGACGAAAAAAGTTTTTAGAAGGAAAACCATTTACATTACAACTCAAAAAAATACGTCCATTCGACCGTACGACCTTAGGAAGTCCCTCACGAATTGTGAATCGTGATTTAAACGCAATAATCCCCTTTAAGCCTTTAATTAATCGATCAGGATGAGGAAGTAGCAAGAACATTTTAACGAGGATATGCCACTTGATACGCCATTCGATGAGCTTCAATCGAAAACCCCGTATTTGATGTGTTTTACTCATTGCCTAATTTTAAAGATAGGTAAATAACTTAACTTGTACCCAAAATCATAATGATTTACAACCCTTGTAGCGCAGATGATTGTAAAAACCCATGATGTTCTTACCTTTGATCCATGCTTTTCACCTTAGGAGAAAACGTTTCCCTTCTCGATGAGGCGGGGATTTTTACGCTTGTCGCGCTAACGCCACACAAAGCGGTTGTTCGGGATGAACATGGTTTCGAGATAAGTGTGGATCAAAAACGACTTGTCAAACGCATGCCAATCACAGGAATACCCATTCCAAAAGATTCCCCGGAGCGCCTACCTTTTATCGCGAAAAAAACCGAGTCTTCCCTTCCAACGATCGATTTACACGCAGAGGCATTAGGCCTTATAAACGTGCCAACCCATGAAATTTTAGTGCAGCAACTGGTGGCATGCAAACGGTTTATCAATGGTTGTATTCAAAAAAAAGAACCCAAAATCTTGCTCGTGCACGGGGTGGGAGATGGAACCTTGCGGACTGCCGTACGACAAATGCTTCAAAACCGCACAGGCATCCAATTTCACGACGGAAACTACTCCCCGAGAGGCGTTGGCTCGACGCTCGTTTTGCTTTCTCTATCGAAGGTAGAACCCTTGTAACTATAGGTGTAAAAACGCTTTTTTTGCAAGCAATTCATCGTTGCTCTCACGGTAGTTAGGGTCATCCACACAGCAATCTACAGGACATACCGCTGCGCATTGGGGTTCATCGTGGAAACCAACACATTCTGTACATTTGTTGTGCGTAATGTAATAAACATCCATATTTACAGGTTCTTGGGGCGCTTCAGCATCCACTTCGTTCCCATTAAGTGCATCAATAATGCCTCGCAACGATGTCCCATCGGCATACTTCCACTCAGCGCCTCCTTCGTAAATTGCGTTATTAGGGCATTCTGGTTCGCAAGCGCCACAATTGATACATTCGTCCGTAATCATTATCGCCATAACAGGATTTTTTTTGCAAATATACGAGGCTCATTTAACATAGCCACAAACTCTTTGTAAAACAAGGTATACAAGGGAATGTTTACACGCTTTGGGGAAAGCGAAAAAAAACAATAAAAAAAGCCAATCCAGCAAACCAACTAAAATAGAACCTAGTACTGAAAAGCGTACTTTTGCGGGAACATATGACACGTAATGCGTTAATTACTCATCTGGATGGGTTAGGGAAATTTCTTACCGCTGGCTTACATCAAGAAGATTCCTATGTTCGTATAGCTCCCCAGCGATATGCGCAGTTGGAGGAAACCATTAGAACGGAGATCAATCGAAACGGATGGTTTGACGAAAGCTCTGTACGTTCTGCCCTTTCGGGTATCGCACATTGGTTGAAAGCGGAGGAATTAACAGAGTTTTGTTCCCCCTACCCCTTTCAATCCTTTAACCCTTCGTTGGCGTTGATTTTGGCGGGAAACCTTCCGCTCGTTGGATTTCATGACGTCCTGTGTGGCTTATTGAGTGGTTATCGCCTTCAGGTGAAAATGAGTTCGGAGGACAAAACCTTGTTACCTTTATTGGTGGAGGTGCTGACCGATCTAGACCCTCGTTTTTCCAACCTCATCACCTTGGATCCGCCCCGTCTTTCTCAATATGATGCAGTGATAGGTACCGGGAGTGATTCAACCTTGGTTCATTTAAGTTCCTATTTCAAAAACAAGCCCCACTTGTTGCGTGGCCATCGAACCTCAATTGCCATTTTAGAGGGACATGAGACCCCTGAATCTTTGAATGGTCTTGCCAAAGATATATTTCAATATTACGGACGAGGCTGTCGCAACGTAACCCACTTGTTAGTTCCCAAAGGGTATTCCTTTGATGCCTTGTTTGCTGCCTTTTATCCCTATCGGGAAATTATACAACATAAAAAATACGGAAACAATTACGAATACAACCGTGCAATATATTTGCTAAGCCAGCAATCGATAACAGAAAACGGATTTATTTTGATTTCTGAAAGTACCGATTTACACCCACCTTTAGCCATGCTACATTATCATGAATATGAGGATATGGAGTCGGTACATGCTTACATAGCACAACATCGGGCCCACATTCAATGTATAGTGGGAGGAGCATTCCTGCCGTTTGGAAAGGTGCAAATGCCAGAAATTCATGATTTTGCTGACGACGTCAACACCCTATCGTTTTTGAAAAATGCGTGCAATTGATTTCCTTTTTTTACCTTTGAACCATGGCTGTTTTCGGTGAATCTATACGATACAAGAGCAAGGAAGAAATTGAAACCATGCGTCAAGCAGCCTTAGTGGTGAGTCGAACCTTGGGTGAAGTAGCGAAGCACATGAAGCCAGGAATTACTCCGGCTTTTTTAGATCAAATGGCTGAAGATTATATTAAAAGCCAGGATGCCATTCCCGGATTTAAAGGATTGTATGGCTGTCCCAGCACGCTACTTATTTCCGTAAATGAACAAGTAGTCCATGGGTTACCTTCCCAAAAACCAATTCAGGAGGGAGACCTCGTTTCAGTAGATTGTGGAGCCATATACAAAGGCTATTACGGAGACCATGCTTACACGTTTGAAGTAGGCGACGTTACCCCCGAAAAACGAAGGTTGTGTGAAGTAACCAAAGCGTGTTTGTATTTAGGAATTGAGGCCTGTCATACCGGAAATCGCATAGAGGATATTGGGTATGCTATTCAGCAGCATGCTGAAAATCATGGATTTGGCGTGGTTCGAGACTTGGTTGGACATGGTTTGGGAAAAAAACTTCACGAAGAACCCCAAGTTCCCAATTATGGTCGAAGGGGCAAAGGTAAACGCATACAAAACGGACTTACCATAGCCATTGAACCCATGATTAATATGGGGACGTATAAAGTCAAAACGCTTGAAGACCAATGGACCATTGTCACTGAGGATGGTTTGCCCAGTGCGCATTTTGAACATGATATCGCTGTGGTTGATGGCAAACCTGAAATATTGTCCACCTTCGACTACATTTACGAAGCCTTAAAACGGTAATGGAACAAGCGGTTAAGTACGCCTTGAGCGGTTTTTTGCTCGTGTTGGTATATTCCCTATTCGTATTTTTGGATACTCAAAAGCTAATCATTCCATTTCCCTTATTTAGTTTTATTTTACTGGGGGTGGTATTGGTTCAAAGGCTCAAGGTTAAACCTCAAGGCAATGCGTATTCCCTGTTATTGCTGATGGTCATTTTTCGTTGCCTAAGTAATCCATTAACGTACACTTTTTTTTTAGCCGAAGACACCTATGCGTCCTTCCTATCAGGGAGGTTGTTTTTCGCGCTTCGCGTATTGGAGACCTTATCGGTAATACCCTTTATCATCCAAACCTTGGGATTTCAAAATCGGAACGACCGATGGATCGTTTTGGGCCTCCTGTTATGGTATGTTAGTACGCTTTTGATTCCCATAGATTTACTTCCCTACCTTTTCTTTTTGGGAATGGCAGCGGTACTACTACGCTTGAAACGAGGACGCCCCCTTTTGCCTATCCTGTGGTTAATAGGGGTCTTTGATCTTTTAGAAGGGATAAGCCAACGCTTGGTTCATTAGCCTCAAAAGGTTATCGATCTGAAACCTCCGTTTTTTGGGTAATTCTTTGTGTTAAAACGAGCGTACGGCACGAACCAACGTTTTACTGGACTTATCGTAATAATTGGTTGGTTTGGAATCATAAAAACTATAAAACCAGGCGGAGGCTGCGTTGGATTCGGTTGAGGACCAATATAAATTCATTTCAATTGGATCGCTTCCCTCTATTTCATCAAGCGCTTTTTCAATAGTGAATAAATTGTTATCCATGGCTTGTAATTCATAAATGGCGGGTAGGTACCAATCGGTGTACCCTCCGCTAATGAAACCATCGCAAAGTCCCGCAGCTTTGGTCGTGTCTTGAGTTGCCAACATCAGTGCATTGGTATTCGAACGACCATCCCAGGTACTTTCACAACCCGTCATGTCTTTTTCTTTATCTCCCCATTCGGCCTCCCTACTCACATTTGTTAGAGACAAAACCAATCCATGCTGCTGCCCTTGGTTGTCGAGGTATAAATGATAGATAATCCCCCCTTCCGCGTGCTGCCCAAGGAAATAGGATTTTTGTGCCATAAGGTTTCCAGCAAGGGAAACAAGAAGGATGGAAAGGAAACGTTTCATGAAGCTTGTTTTGGGAAAGGTACAAATTGCATTTAAAACGCTGGTCTTATTTCAATTCTAATAGACAGTAGTTTTCATCTTCGGCTACTTTTTTACCCAAAAAAGTTGGACACGGTACCGATCGTGTATTACAAACTAAAAAACAACAACCCTTCGCTTTTATCGCTTTCATAAATGATTCTTGTTGGCATTGATCATTGCTCAGGTTCCACCCCTTTCGGTTCAAAAAAAACAACTCTTGAGGGTTGCTGTTGCCATTGATTGCCACTAGCGCTTTGGAAGGAATATGCTGGTCCGCTATGGTTTTCAAGGATAGCTTATACGCCTCGTTTTCGTTCCAGCTGAGGTCATGCCATTGGTTTCCTATCGATTCTAAGGCGATAATTACCATGACCAACCATGCATATTTACCCGTTGAAGCAATTCCCCCCCCTGCAAGAAGGGAAAATACGGGAACCAAGGGTAGGATGTAATAATCGTGTGAAATAAAAATAGCACCTGATTTTAAGGCATAAGCAGAAAAAAGAACCAAAAAAACAACAAGGGAAATCCATACCGAACGATCTACCCCATGTTTCCGAGCACGATAGATACCGTACATTCCTGCACAAAAACCAAAAAAACCGAAAAATGGGTGAAACACTAAATGATGAACCAAGGTTAAAGGCTGATGCAATAAAACCGATGCGCCATCCGTCCAACTGCCTCCAAGGTTATACCAATTTCCATACTTACCCTCCAAGTAGGGATTCCAAACAAAATACCACAGAAAGGCAGGAATTAGGCTCAACACGGGGATCAACATAACCCATGCTTTCTTCGGTTTATTCCGGTAATACAGGTAGGCAAACATAAGAAAAGACCAAAGGGGTAGCATCGATATTTTTAACAGCAATCCCAGGCTCAAAAAAAGGAAAGAGAGAAAAATATCGCGTTTTTCACCCCGACAAAACGCCTCGAAAAAGTAAAACATCCCAATCATATAAACCGCCAATGCAGCGGTATCTGGCATTACTTTACGGCTGTACATGAAAAAGCATGAGACCATGAAAATGATCGTCGAATAAAAGGCTTGTTTTTCAGACACAAAACGACGAATCAATGCGTAAAAATAAAATACGCCTATGCAGGAAATAACAAGGGTTATAGCTCGACCAAAGCCTACATGAAACCCAAACCACAACGAGAGTTTTCCGTGGAGGTAATAAAGCAAAGGAAACTCCATTCCAATGATACCTGAGCCCCCGTTGGTTTCATCTACCATCGGATAAAAAAAGGTAGTATTTCCTTGGAAATAATTGCGTGCAGCCATTAACCCTGTAGCTTGACGCCAGCTGTGCGCAGCCTCGATAGGGGGATAACATAATCCGATAAGATGAACTAAAAAAAACAGTCCAATCCAAAAAGAAATGTTTGCAAAGAGCTTACGCCACCAAGGTTTGTTCACCGTAGGCTTTAAAATGGGTTAGAATAGCTTGCCAACCTTGTTGTTGAAATTCAACCGGATTTTGATTTTCGGGTTCGAATTCCCAAATAATATGAGTTCCCTCATCGGTTGAGGTCAGTTTTAATCTAACAAAGCGTCCATCCTCAAGAATATATTGCACTTGATTTTCTTCATCAACCGCTGTGAATGTCCCTTTGAAATCAAATCCGAAGGACTGATCTTTGGCTTCCATTCGAATGTTGAACGTTCCCCCTTCCCGACAAACTAACTCGGCACTGGGACAGCACCAATCGGGGGAAGCAAAATACCAATTTACCATATGGTTTGGACTAATCCATGCTTCCCACACCGTGGAAGGTTGTGCGTTCACGAGAATACTTACTTCAATCATCGGTTGTTTTCAATAATATACGTTAACACTTTCTCCATGAGGTGGGCACGGTCTTTACCGATCACGTTGTGTTTATGCATTGGATAAGCGAAAAAGTCGATCTGTTTTCCGTCCTCCACAAATTTTTTAATGAGCGCATAGTTGTGTTGCATGACCACAACATCGTCTACCGTACCATGAATTAACAACAATTTACCCGTTAAATTTTTGGTATAGTTGGTTAGGGCATTTGCCGAATATCCCTCCTTATTTTCTTCGGGTCGGTCCATGTATCGCTCCCCATACATTACTTCATAGAATTTCCAATCGGTAACGGGCCCTCCCGCGACTCCTACCTTAAAAACACCTGGTTTTCGCAGCATCAAAGAGGTAGTCATAAACCCTCCAAAAGACCATCCATGGACAGCGAGACGGTTCGCATCGACATAGGGTAAAGAAGAGAGGTATTCGACCCCCAAAAGTTGATCTTCCATTTCTATGGTTCCCAACTGACGATGAATGGGCGACTCAAAGGCAAAGCCTCGTTCTGCCGAACCACGGTTGTCCAAGGTAAATACGATGTACCCTTGCTCAGCCATCCAATTCATCCAAAGGTTCGCCCCGGCATTAAAACTGTTCGTCACCATTTGAGCGTGAGGCCCACCATAGACATACACTAAAACAGGATACTTTGTATTGGGGTTAAACGTTGACGGTTTTACCATCCGAAAATACAAATCAGTGCCGTCCTTTCCTTTCAAGGTTCCAATTTCTGCGGAACCGAGGACGTAATCCGCCATGGGATCAGCGGATTCTTTAATCAGTTTAGCCATTTTTCCGTTGGTGGTGTAAATCATTTCATGATTGGGTACCGTAATGCTTGAATACCCATCATAGAAATATATACCGTTGTCCGATAAATCAAATCGATGGACCCCCTCGTTTTTCGATACTACCCTTGCGGTGCCTTGAAGGTCCGTAACGTATATCAGCGTATTGCAAGGATTTTCTCCTGTTGCAGCATAGTAAACCAGTTTTTTGGTGACGTCAACCTCTAGGATGTCTTTGATTACGAATCGATGGTTGGTAAGTTGTTTAATTCCTTCTTGTAACGTTTCCATTGGTTTGCCTTCAAACACAAAATCTTTAGTCACTTGATCAAAACTGACCAAATAAAGGTTCATAAACCCGTCTTTTTCTGACATCCATATAAAATCATTTCCTTGTCCAATAAAATAGGCCGGATGTTCAGGCTCGACCCATTTCTGATTTTTCTCATGCCAAAGGGTTTTTATTTTCTTTCCCGTTTTCACATCGAATACATTCAACCAAAGTTCATTTTGTCCGCGATTCACCTCGGCGATGATGCAAAACTTTTCGTCTGGCGTAAAGGCAAAATTCGTGAGATAGTCGTCGGGATTCCCACTGGGTTTGATGAATACGGTCTTTTTCGTTTTGCAATTGTAAATCCCCACGCGCGGCTTCTCAGATTTTTGCCCTGCCATGGGGTATTTAATCGATTCTAGCGAACCGGGAGTGGTATTGATGTTCAATAGGGGATAATTGGCAACCTCGGTTTCGTCTTTTTGATAGAACGCCAAATAATTCCCGTTTTCAGACCAAAACAAACCCTTTTCAATACCAAATTCATTACGCGCAATCGATTGACCAGAAACGATATTCTTATCGACATACTTCGTAATGGCCATCTTTTTCGAATCATTGGGGCGCAAATAAGCATAAACGTTATTCTCTAGGGTAAAGGCACAACGCTTCGATCCGGAGTGGAAGGTTACATTGTTTATTTCTTCCAACCCTCGGTGTAGGATATTCAGTGATTTTGAATTGATATTAAAGGTAAAAAGCACGGCCCCGTTATTAAACAAGAGCTCCTCTGAGGATAACCATTCGTATCCAAATAAGTTTTGCATTTGGCCTTCTTGCGGGAGTACTTTATTTAACTCCTCTAGGGTACAGATTACCCGTTCTGACTCCTGTCCTAGGGTATATCCAATCAAGGATTTGTAGTCGGTGGATAAGAGCGTGTAATCAGAGGTATTTTTAATCCAGGAAAATCCAACCGTTCGCTGAGGGCTGAGGGCCCGCTGTTTCAAAACGGACTCGGTTACACTCAGGTTTTTTTTCTGTGCGATTCCGGAGAATACATGCACAAGTAAAGCAGGTAATAGAAAATAACGCATACTTAATTACGATGAATAAATTGATTAAAAAAAGATTCTAGGGGCCTTCCAATTTCATAGGCCCTGATTAAGGTATCGAGGAGAGTATTCGATAACAGTAATTCCACTGGAAAGGTGGCGTAAAAATAAAATTGTTTGTTGTAAAGCAGGGGTTGTTGTTGCGCTGCTGCTTTTAATTCGGAAGGGATTATTTTATTCTTTTCCCCGTGAAGGGAACCATAAAACGATTGAAAAACAGGGTTTTGTAGCAGGGAGTCAAACTCCAATAAATGAGATGCAATGCCTTGGCGGAGGCCCCAAAGGGATTCTTTATCAATTTCATAGATTCCACCATAAACGCGAACATGCTCGGGGGTAAGTTCAAAATAAATACCATTGATTGCGGTACTTTTCTTTCCTTCAGGAGAAACCACGGCAGAACACATGAGTTTGTATGGCGTTTTATCGGCTGAAAAACGGATATCACGATTGATGCGAAAAATGCACTCTTTTGCCTGAAGGTCTTTGAACGCATGATTTTGGATCGCCAAGGCATCAATCAAGGTTTGGGTGAACGCAGTAAAGGGTCGTTTTACCGAAGATTCATACCTTTTGCGATGAACATCAAACCAGTCTTTGTGATTGTTGGCTGCCAATTCGATGAAAAATTCGATGAAATCTTGAGAAAAATAGGACATGCACCCAAATTTGTGTCCGAAAGGTAATCAAATTGCATGGAATCTTTGCGTAATGCTTGAAATCCTGTGCAATCCTTGGTGCTTGCCAGAAATTATGCTATCTTTGCACCCTTAAATTTTTATTAACTAATTGAGAACCTTATGAATTCTTACGAAACTGTTTTCATTTTAACTCCCGTTTTGTCTGAGGATCAGGCAAAGGAAGCAGTGCAGAAATTCGAAGGCGATATCAAAGGCATGGGTGCCAAGATAAAGCATTCGGAAAATTGGGGACTGCGCAAACTGGCTTATCCCATCCAAAAAAAATCCACCGGATTTTATTTTTTGATGGAATTTGAAGCCGATGGATCTGTTATTTCAGGCTATGAATTAATTATGAAACGTGACGAGCGTGTATTGCGGTTTTTGACCGTTCGCATGGATGCGGATCATGTATCTTACGCTGAAAAGCGTAGAGCTAAAGCATCGGCCAATTAAGTATTAACCCCGAAAAAAAAATTAAGCAATGTCAAACGATATTAGATACCTAACCCCGATTAATATTGATATTAAGAAGGATAAATACTGTCGATTCAAAAAATCAGGCATTAAATTCATCGATTACAAGGATGCGAATTATTTGTTGAAGCTTGTGAACGAACAAGGAAAAATTCTTCCGCGTCGAATCACAGGAACTTCGGCAAAATTCCAAGGCCGAGTAAATAAGGCCATCAAGCGTGCTCGTCACATTGCCTTGATGCCTTACGTAGGAGACATGTTGAAATAATCGATTAAAACTTTGAATCATGGAAGTCATTCTATTAAAAAACGTAGATAAATTAGGTTATGCCAATGAGGTGGTAACCGTAAAACCAGGATACGGAAGAAATTTCCTCATTCCTCAAGGCTATGCAATTCTTGCGACTGCGAGTGCCAAAAAAGCGCACGAAGAGGTCATGCGTCAGAAATCACACAAAGAGACCAAGATGTTAGCGGAAGCGCAAGATTTAGCGGCTAAACTTGCTGAAGTCAATATTACCATTGCCACCAAAGCCGGCGAAAACGGTAAAATTTACGGATCCATCAATACCATTCAACTTTCTGACGCACTCAAGGCGGCAGGATTCGATATTGATCGTAAATCTTTAAAAATTAAAGACGAGCCGATCCGTGAAGTTGGAAATTATGAAGCCGAGGCTAACCTTTACAAAGGCGTTAAACAAGCGCTAAAATTTGCGGTAGTAGCAGAATAAGTTTTCTTTTCCCATTAGCTTTAAATAACCTTGGCGAAACCGCCAGGGTTATTTTTTTGTGTTTATTATATCCAAAGCCCTTGCGCCGAAGACATTGTTGTTCCACACCTGTTGCACTTGGCCCTTGTCGATAAGAACATAGCTTGGAAAATAACCTTTCACCAAGTGCAGCGTTTTTCGGCTATCTGGACTCAGGCTACACGAAACGTTTGAAGGGAGAAGTCGGTTGAAAAATTCAACATCAGAGGAGTCTTTGCTCAAAAGCATATATTGTATTGGTATAGTAACAAAAGGAGACCAAATCTTCACGTTTTCGGTGGAAGCAATGCAGCTGTGACAGTCCGGATCGGCTACCACCAAGAGCCTTCGGTCTTTTGGAAGGGCTAAGGTTGTTTTTTCTCGGACACCCACTTCAAATACATCGCCATAATACCAAGGAGATAAGGAGAAGTAAAGGGCTTCCAAGGAAACGAGCAGTACAAAACCAAAGACCCATTTCATTGTTCCAATGGTATTGTGCTTTACAAAAATAAAAGCGAGCCCCCCTCCAAGGAAGAAAAAAAAAATATGAGGAAAGGCCTTAGCCAAGCTAAAAGAAAAGCCAATTTCAAGGAGAAAAACTTCTAAACCATTCATGATAAAAAAGGGGCCGAAGCCCCTAAAAATTACTGAATCTCACAATCCTGAGTGGCGCCTAAAATGGAGGCATCTCCCTCATCACATTTGGTTACGGCATTTTTCTTAGTGTCATTAATGGTTGAACTTGTGGTAACTGTACCATTCAATTTACACTCGCAAGTCCAATCTTTTTTACAAGAGGCCAACAAGACAACAACACCAGCAACTAACATTAACTTTTTCATGGTTTTTAATTTAGAATTCAAAGCTAATAAAAAAACCTTTGTAGATTGCGAATTCAACAACCCCAATAACCACAGACTATTCTCCAGAAGGCGTTCCAACTGCTTCCTTGAGGGCCTCCTCCAACGAACGAACCGCTGCGGAAACCTCCGCAACAATTTCCTCTACGCCTTGAGCCTTCACTTTTCTGGGTTCCCCGACCATCACATAACTTTCAAAGGGAATGAGTATTTTTTCTCCTTTTGGTAGTACCCTACCCATTCCACTCATGTAAATCGGAATGTAGGGTATTTCGGGTCTTCGATGCAGAAGGGCTCCAATGCCCTTTTGAAAACGTTGTAATTGTTCCGGTTCACCCCTCGAACCCTCAGGGAATAGAATAATAGAATGGTTTTTATCTAAAAACGTTAACAACCGTTCCGTTGGGCTTTGGCTCCCCTCCGTTCGGGTTCGTTGGATAAGAATGGCGTTGGTTAAAAAGCGCGTAAGATTTTTCTTTATCCGTGATTTTCCAAAATAGTCCATAGCAGCCACAGGATGGGTGGTTCGAATTTGCATTGCAGGCAAAGCCGATAGTAAAGCCATCGTATCTAAATGGCTGTTATGATTAGAAACCAAAATATAAGGGCCCTTCGCTTTTAAATGGTGTATGTTTATCCATTTAACTCCAACAATTAGCGATAAAAAAAATCGCATGATCCCTTTGTATAAAACAAAAAACCCAAGGGTTCTCATGATGCGTAATATAGATTATATACCCAATAAAAAAAGAGGGGTGCTGAAATCGCTAAACTATCGATTCGATCTAAAATTCCTCCATGTCCAGGGATGACGGTACCGGTATCTTTTCTGCCATTGTCGCGCTTTATAGCAGATACAATGACATCCCCAACGAACCCTGAACAAGCTATTAATAAACCCGTCACTAAGGATTCCGTGATGCTGAAAGGGGTTAGAAAGCGAATGAAATAAGAAACTAAAACAGTCGTAAGCATTCCGCCTAAAAATCCCTCCCACGTTTTATTGGGACTAATTTTCGCAACAATTTTACGCTTTCCGAGGAGGCTTCCCCAGGTAAACTGAAATACATCGTTCATCTCTGTTAGAAATACAATATACAAAAGCAAACCCCTACCACCTGCATTAAATCCGTGAAGCTCTGGTAAGGATAATAAATACGCAAGGTGGCTAATGGAAAAAACGGTGAACATAAGTTGGGTTGGTAGTATGCTCATGGATCGACTAATTTCTACCGTTTCACCCCGCACCACAAGGACAAAGGGAATCCAAACAAACATGATGATCGGTATAAAAATGGTAAACAGATTATAGTACCCTTTGTAAGCTAAAAAATACTGAACTGGAATCGCCAAATAACACCAAAAAATGGCTTTTCGATCTTCGGGACGAATGTTCTTACTAATGCTGGTTAACTCACGGAATGCGACAAAGGACAATAAACCAAAAGCCACGAAGGAAATCATGGGATGTAATACAGTAGCTAATATAAAAAGCGTGGCCATCACCCACCAGGATCGCGTTCGCTGCTTAAGTTCAATTATTTTAGAACCAGAGTAAAAAAATCCTAAGATGAAAAATAATAGGGTAGCGAATACCAAAATGCCCATAATGAGAGCGATTATGGTCAATACCTCTTTATTTTCTACAAACCGGTTTGAAAAAAAGTAGTTCATTGGACCAACGATTTATGGATGCGGCGATACGTTCCGTAGAGCATCCCGATTATTACCAACAACAAGAGGTAGAAAACAAACTCCAACACCGACGGAAAAATCAAAACGACCAAACAAAGTAAACCAAAAACCAGCGCTCGATCGCTTTTACCCATGGGTCCATCATACCTCCGTTCTCCTCCTATGACTTTTCCCATGATGCCTGCCATTTCATTTAACCCAATGGTTGCCATGAACAACACAAGCCAATGCGGGTATCTATCCATGCCCATCGTCAAAAGCAAGGGATAGTAAAGGACGGCATCCGAAATCACGTCTCCTATTTCGTTTAACACTTCTCCCGTTTTGGATTGCAACGAATACGTCCTGGCCATTAACCCATCCAATGCATTTAAGGCCATTCGAATAAACAAAAACCCGGGTACTACCGCCCATCCCCAAACGTTTGGAACAAAGAAAATCCAAGCCCCTACTCCAATGGAGGCCAATAGCGCCAAGACCGTAAGATGGTTCGGTGTGGCTCCCATGCGGTGTAAGCGGTGCATGGTTGGCGTTAATAATGCCTGAAACTTGGGTTTTAACTGATAAATCGTACTCATCTCTTCCGCAATTTTATAAAGGGATTATCAACGGGACGCACCTGATGCATGGCATCAGAAAAATGCCCAGTACGGATGAAGGTAAAAATTTCATTGGCATATTTTTCTGGTTGCGTATACATTTGATCGTGATTCATTGGAAGGTAAACCCAATCCCTTACCGCTTGATTGAATTGTGCTAAATCCCAACGCAAAGGCCCCATAGCTAACGTAGACGATTGGTGCTTTCGAATGACATTGGTTGCATAAACTTCGACCATCATGCCAATCGCTATCTGCTCATCCTCCATTTTTGGGTAGGGCGTATCATTGAAATCTCGGGTGATTTTTCCAAATAAAAGTGCGTTGATCGCTTTCATCTCGGATAACAAGATGCTTGGTGCACGTTCTTGTAGTGGACTTCGGTCGAAAACGATGGTTTTAATGTTTCCTTTTCCATGTTCCAAAATCCATTGATTCATTGTCCATGAACCCACAATAAACGATAAAACGTGAAGCCTTTCATAGTCCTGTAACTTATGCTTTACCATGTATTTATGTAACCTTTCTTTCGACGACGCAATGGATTTACGGGTAAGGTATTTGGGTACGTAAACAGGCATCTCTGCATCCTTGAAATAGCGTCTAATCGTACCTAGCCCATTGATTTTGGCTCCAAAACCGGATACAATCAGAAGTGCTTCTGAAGGTTTTGTTTTTGAATCCTTATCACCAACCCCATCAACCTGTTGCGAGAAACAGGTAGCCGTTAAAACACAACCTAGTACAAATGAAAAACAACGCAACATATGGATTCGAAAATAAGGAATAAAATCATCGAATCGAATACTTTCTTTCTCTGGGATTAGATTTTCCTTTGCATAAGTAAAGATTTATCCCATATTGGATGCATTTGTTATTTTTGTCGAAACACTACGCATATGTCCAAACAATTATTAGCAGGAAAAAAAGGAATAATATTCGGAGCCTTAAACGATCAATCTATCGCTTGGAAGGTGGCTGAAAGGGCCCATGAGGAAGGGGCAGAATTCGTTTTAACCAACGCACCCATTGCGATGCGCATGGGGGAAATCAACGGATTGGCCGAAAAAACAGGGAGTAAAATCATTCCTGCAGATGCCACGAACGTTGAGGAGCTTGAAAACCTCGTTACCCAATCCATGGAGATTTTAGGAGGAAAAATCGATTTTGTTTTGCATTCTATTGGCATGTCTCCTAACGTCCGAAAAGGCAAGCACTACACCGAGAATAATTATCAGTTCTATCAACAAACCATGGATGTGTCTGCTATGTCTTTGCACAAGACCTTAGCTACCCTTTATAAACACGACGCGATGAACGATTGGGGATCCGTTGTTGCTTTAACGTATATCGCTGCACAGCGCATTTTTCCTGACTACAACGATATGGCCGATGCAAAATCATTGCTAGAATCTATCGCAAGATCCTTCGGATATCATTATGGAATCGCGAAAAAAGTTCGCGTAAATACCATTTCCCAATCACCCACTGTAACAACAGCGGGACAAGGCATCAAAGGGTTCAATGAGTTCATAAATTTCTCAGAGCAAATGTCACCCCTAGGCAATGCCCCAGCCGTTGCCTGTGCCGATTACTGTATTTCTATGTTTTCTGATTTAACCCGTTATGTTACGATGCAGAACCTTTTCCACGATGGTGGCTTCTCGAATACTGGGGTAACCCAACAAGTCATTGAGCGGTTCGGCGCGTAGTAACTACAAATTCATGGAGGGGGATTAGGTCCCCTTTTTTTTTGAAATCGTTTACTGCTTTTGATTGATTTGTGTAAAAGCGAGGTTATGGGTTAAGCCCATCCACAAGGTATGGTTTCGTTCCATATCCAATCCGTTACCCTTTATGATGAACTGATTTAAATACCCTATTTGCACGTTGGTCGATGCATTGAATCGCCATCCAATCGCGGTAATAAACCGATTTTGGTCCAAGGGGTTTTTTGCAATGCCTTTTCCAAAACCAAGAAATACTTCATTGTTTACATTCAAGAATAAGGTCTTGTCCGTTAAACTTGGTTTTGATAAGGGTAAGGTAAGCATTACGCGGTATCGGATGCGGTTTCGAAATCCAACCACTCCTTCATAAACTTGCCCTGAAACGTCCATAAAATACTGATCTAACCACCGTTGCTCCAAGCGATATCGATGTTGAATATCCACCCGGTCCAGGTTCGATTTTAAGGTTATTTGCTCAAAAATCCGTTGCTCATCAAAGGAATGAAGCACCGGTTGTTCCCCATAGGGATAGGTACGAACCCAGGCATAGCCCAGCATGCAGGAAATCTTGGAATTAATTGCATAATCGATACCCGTGCGGACGAGGTTTTGTTGCCATTGCTGAATCCCATTGGCAGAACGCGCTTGGTATTCGGTTAACCAGGCTACTTTGGGTGAAAGGAGATGCTGTCCGGTATAAGAACCCCAAACATGGCTTTGATTTGCTATATTTTTCTGCGAGAAAAGGAGAGAAATAGCGAACCCAAAAAATAGGAGAAGAAGATGTTTCATTCGCAAAATTAAAAAACAAACTAGGAATCGTAGCGAAATCATTCATAAATTAAAGCCCTTCACGTATCTTTGTTCAACATATGAGAAATCCCTACATGGAGACAGACTACATCGCACTAGAAGACCAATTTGGCGCACACAATTATCATCCCCTACCCGTTGTCCTTGAACGAGGAGAAGGAATGTTTGTTTGGGACGTAAATGGAAAACGGTATTATGACTTTCTTTCCGCTTATTCGGCCGTCAATCAAGGGCATTGTCATCCCAGAATTATTAACGCGCTAACAGAACAAGCGAAAACGTTAACCTTGACCTCTCGCGCATTTTATAACAACAGGCTAGGGCCCTTCGAATCGATGCTTCACAAAACCTTCGGGTATGATCAATTTCTTCCAATGAATACGGGAGCTGAAGCGGTTGAGACAGCCATAAAACTAGCTAGGAAATGGGCTTATGAAGTAAAAGGAATACCAGAAAACCAAGGAAATATCGTGGTCTGTGATGGAAACTTTCATGGCCGCACAACCACGATCGTCTCGTTTTCTTCCCACCCCGGTTCCAAAAACAACTTTGGTCCCCATACGCCTGGATTCATTTCGATTCCATACAACGACTTGGATGCCGCGAAAGACGTCTTAAATCAGGCAAATACCATCGGTATACTCTTCGAACCTGTTCAGGGGGAGGCTGGGGTTATCGT
>JBJTWF010000109.1:0-4017 GCA_046081565.1 Flavobacteriales bacterium
CTTTTTGAAAGCTGCTCCTTCCTCTTTAGAGGCGGCAATTATTTCTGCTGCCAATTTTTGAGACATTGTTTTTTCGTTTCGTTTTCTCGCGTATCCGATTAACCATTTCATGGCCAACGAAGACTTACGCTCCTCACGAACGGGAGTCGGAATTTGAAACGTAGCTCCACCCACACGTCTACTACGAACCTCTACACTTGGTGTCACGTTTTCTAACGCCTTTTTCCAGACTTCAAGACCGTTGGTTTCTTCTACTTTCTTGTCTACCAATTCAATGGCATCATAAAAAATTTTGAATGCCAAACTCTTTTTTCCAGAGTACATTAAGTTATTTACGAACTTGGTAACTACCTGCTCGTGAAACTTAGGATCCGGCAGGATGGCAATTTTTTTTGCTTTTCTTCTTCTCATCGCTTAAAGATTATCGCTGAATGATAAATGAATTATTTCTGCTTAGGTTTTTTCGTTCCGTATTTAGAACGTCGTTGAGATCTACCTTGAACACCGGCAGTATCTTCTGCCCCTCGGACGATGTGATATCGAACCCCTGGTAAATCTTTAACCCTACCGCCACGTACTAATACCAAGGAGTGTTCCTGAAGGTTGTGACCTTCACCTCCAATGTAGGCATTGACTTCGCGACCGTTGGTCAAACGAACCCTTGCCACTTTACGCATGGCTGAATTTGGCTTTTTGGGTGTGGTCGTATAAACCCGAACACAAACCCCTTTTCGTTGAGGACATGAATCAAGTGCAGCAGACTTACTTTTCTTGACTACCGCCGTTCTTCCTTTGCGAACTAACTGTTGAATAGTTGGCATAAAAATACTCTTAATTAAACAATATAAAATAATCTCAAACGCTCTTTGAGGGGTGCAAAGATACGAGGTTTAATTAATTACACAATAGAAAACCAGAAAAAACTTTGAAATAATTTTCTGCGAAACGCAATGGACTAATCTACAGGCTCTACGTGAATGTGGACATTTCGGATGACTGGGTTAGCCTCGACAATTGCATCTTTAAGGCGATGGGCAATTTGATGACCCTCACGGACAGACAATTCACCATTTACTCGGGCGTGTAAATCTACTTGATAATACATCCCGATTTTTCTCACGTAACACTTTTCTAAGTTTTCAACGCCTTGCACGTTTTCACTAATGGCATGTATTTGATCCCCTAATTCATGGTACTGGTTTTCATCCATCATTTCACGAAAAGCAGGCGTAAGGATTCGATAGGCATTAAATACGATGACCCCCGCTGCAAACAAGGCTGCCCATTCATCGGCATATTCAAATCCTTTCCCGAACAACCGCGATAAAGCGATTCCGATAAATGCAGTAACGGAGGTTAACGCGTCGCTTCGATGGTGCCAGGCCTCCGCCTTTAACACAGCACTTCCCATTTGATGGGATTTTGCTAACATATATCGATAAACCGTCTCCTTCCAAGCAATGATTCCGAGTAAAACCCAAAGGGTCCATGCCGCAGGCGCTTCTTGTAGTTGGTTTAAGTCAATGAGTGCCTGCCAGGTAATGAATGCTGCAGAAAGTAGGAGCATTAAGACGATAAAAAAAGTAATCAAGGGCTCCAAGCGACCGTGCCCATAAGGATGATCTTCATCGGGAGGTTTTTGTGCAAAGCGCAGTCCTATAAACAACAGGAAGGAAGATATTACATCCGCAGTGGATTCTATCGCATCGGCTAACAGTGCCGCGGAATTTCCAACTACTCCTGCTATGGCTTTGAGAACCGCAAGCATAAGGTTTGTTATGAATCCAAACAAACCGGCCTTACGAATCAAGGAACCTGCCTGATCTATTGATACATTCTGCTTGATATTTTAAGAGTTTAGTGAAATACGTGGACGAATCCAGAAAGCATGTATTTTGATTTCTCGCTATCGTCGTAGGAGAATTTAGTGCTTTGGGGGGCCACGATATAAAAATAAACCCCATCTGTGATTTGATTCCCATTCATGTCCATTCCAGACCAATCGTTTTGATAGTCTTCATTCTGATAGATTAGATTGCCCCAGCGATTAAATACCCTCAGGGAAACCGCATCGTAATCGGCTAAATTTCCTACCAGAAAAAAATCATTGGTGTTGTCACCATTTAAGGTAAGAACGTTGGGTACCGTAAGCGGACATTGATTAAAAACAGCAATAGGGTTGTAGGAAAGGGTCTTTCCACATGCGTCTTGAACCTCCACATAAAACGTATTCAAGTTTGGACTCAAAAGAAAACCTGGAACCGTTATCGTATCGTTGTTCGGAAAAGGACCCGGTTCCCAGTTGTAGACATAAGGAGGCAAACCCGCACCCACTAAACACGTCAACATGGCATTTTCCCCCGCCAAAGCACATAGGTTTATGGAATCTTGCGCTGAAAGGGTCAAAGGTTGGTAATCAACAAGGTTGAGGGAAATAGAAGTGGTATCAAACGTCCCATCGCAAGGATTGGGAACAATGACACTAAAGAATACCGTTTCGGTACTCTCAACTAAGGTGTCGATTAATGCCTCAATTCCGATGGTATCGGAAAACACTCCGATAGGAATAACCAAGGAATCGGCAATGTAAGGATAATCTGATCCATTGGTGGCTGTTCCACTCAATTCAATTTGTACAACCAGGTCTTCTGTTGTATCCGTTCTAGAAATGATGAATCCCGCATAACCACAATCCTCCACCAACTGGGGCGGACCTGTTATATTCACGGTAATGGGAATATCTACTTGGCAACTCACCACGCGAAAGGCGAAGGTTCGAATTTTAGAATTAATCAAGATTCCATTTCTAAATTCATTCACTTTGACACCTGCGACGAAATTCCCAATATTATTCGGCGTAAACGACATCATTCCCGTGAGTGCATCGATGGTGACGTTGGAACCCGTACCAAAGGGTATCAAGGTTGAAAAACTTGGGTTCCAGGCCACGCCAAAATATGGAGGCGGGGTTTCAGGATTCGGAATTACGTTTCCAATGCTCCCTCCCAAGAGGGGGTCGGCCAATTCATAGGTTAACGAATCTCCATCCGGATCAAAAGCACTGTGATCGAAGGCCAGGGTGTTTTGAGCGCACAGCACCAACGGTGGGTAATTAATGAATCGGGCCCCTTGGTTGACGTTTGGTATTAGATCTGATCCAGGAATGAACGTAGTTAACGTTATACCGTTGTTACCCGGATCTACAATGTTGTCAATGTTATTTGCCCAACAACACCGTTGATAGGAAACATGATAACCGATTGGATTAAAAGGTAACTGCACCGTATCGATATAAATTCCTTTCTCAACACAAATATTATCCGGGGGCGTAACACAAGGATCGTCGTATACCACGGGTAAAATTGAACTGCTGAATAGCGATACGACGTATTCCCCAAAATAACTTCCGTCACCAGAAAAAATAGTATACACTAAGGGATCGTCGTAGGCGGTCAAACTATTACAATCCCGATAAATTTCGAACGTAATCTTGTAGTTACCATTACCGAGAGAGTCATAATAAATTTCTCCTCCAAGAATATGGGTAGCTTGAGCGTCAAAACCAAAAGCTCCTAGGCCTAGAAATAACAACCCTATCTTTAAGTGTATTTTAAAAAAATCCAGCATTATTCGTTTATATAGATTCGTTTAATGGTTCCATCTGCATAATATAGCAGTAAAACTTGTCCTTTCGTTCGTTCCACCTCGCGGCCCGCAACATCAGTGATTTTAAGCAAGGACGTTACGGTTGGATTTAATTCTTCCAAACTGGCAGCATTCACCGTCAGTACTAACGTTACCACGCTATCACATGCATTGATGTTTGACGCGGTATCGACATAGGTCCCTGAGGTGGTATACACCAATCCATTTAACGGCCACGTGTAAGGCCCTTGGCTTGTAACATTTACGGTTCCTGTCAATAGTGGCTGAACGGTAAGGGTTAGGATACTGGTATCGCAAGTATTTATTTGGCAAGCAATCAACTGAACGGTATACGTACCGGGAAAAGAATAA
>JBJTWF010000110.1:0-15294 GCA_046081565.1 Flavobacteriales bacterium
ATATACACCATACCAGGACTTTATGTACGCCAAGGAATCACAGCACATTGATTTTTATGGGATCTCTGAGCACAACCACAGCGGTGCAGGCATGACAAGTAAGCAAGATTATTACAACGGCATAGCTGACGCAGAACTTGCAACGATTGAGGATACCTTCGTTGCCTTATACGGCATGGAGTGGGGAATTATTTCCCAGGGAGGACATGTTTTAATTTACGGTTATGATAGTTTGATTGGGTGGGAAAACAACCTCTACGATGAATACGTTCAACCGACGGATTTTAATGGGCTATGGAACGTTATTAACAGCAAGCCTAATGCGTTTGGGTATTTGGCACATCCGTCATCCAGTGACTTCGATTCTTTGCTGTTAAAACCATGGGACGCAACAGCGGACCAAGCGGTGGTAGGACTTCCTTTTCGCAGTGGTCCGGCGTTTTCGCAGAACATTACCTACAGTAACCCCTCAACTGGTTCGTATTGGTCTCGGTATACCCAAGCGTTAAAACAAGGGTATCACGTAGGCATTGGGTTAGACCACGATTCGCATTACAGTGTGTTTGGACGATCACAACAGGGTAGGATGGGTTTGCTTTCTCCGCGCTTAAGCAAGAATGATGTGATGTATGCCCTGCGAAAAATGCATTTCTTCTCTACTGACGATTGGAACGTACGACCCGATTTTAGAGTCAATGAACAGCCGATGGGGAGCATCATTGCCCAATCGGGAAATCCTACGATATGGCTCGATGTAGTGGATTTGGACTTATCGGAAACGGTAGATGCCATATATATTTATGCCGGCACGCCCGTTAGCGGAGTTCAAGCGAGTTTGTTGGTTCAGCAAAACGGTTTATCAAGCCTCACCTATACCGATACCTTGATGCCGGGAGAAACGAAATACTACTACGCGCGCATTGTGCAGGCCGATGGTGACGATATTTTTACTTCGCCCATTTGGTATACGCGAGACGATATGACCCCAGCGGTGGTTCCCACGGTGCTCTTTTCGGCTCTTTCGAATCCGATATGTGTTGGAGAACCCGTAACCCTGACCTACGAGGGTACTGCAGGAACCAATGCCTATTTTTGGTCTTTTCCTGAGGGCATTACGCCTGCATACTCCACGCAGCCCAACCCGCAAGTTACCTTCGCGGAGGCAGGGACGTATCCCATTACGTTGTATGTTGAAAACAGTGCAGGGTCAGGGTTTTACACGTCGACGCTAACCGTGGAGGGTTGTGCTGGTGTGGTCGATCATGGTATTGGATTTAAAATGTATCCCAATCCGGCAAGTTCCGAACTTTCCATTGAAACAAAGGATCCAAGCGCCTTCCATACCCTCGTATTGTATGATGCCTTAGGGCGCACTTCACGAACGTATTCCCTGGAAAATCAAGAAAAAATGACCTTAGACATTGCTACCCTCCCTGCAGGGATGTACATCGTTCGCCTGGTGGGAGAACACCAATCCCTTACCGAATCCCTTTGGATTGAAAGGTAGGTTTATTTTTAAGGCTGAAAATTACCCTTTACTGTTTTTAACATTTTAAACCTTTCTACGCATCGCGTGTTATTCAATAAAACGCGTTATGAAACCCTACCTCAAGTGGATCCTGTTGTTGGTCGTCGTACTTTTTGGATTAAGTTCATTTTACATGAAAAAAATAGAAAAACCCGCCTACACGGTGGAAAAGGAATTGTCCCGAAATATGGAAATTCGCCTGTATCAAAACATGGTGGTGGCTAAAACACCGCTACCCGGAGCTTCCTTTGATGACTATGGCTCCCAAGGGTTTAGAAACATTGCTTCGTACATCTTTGGCAACAATGCCAACAACCAGAAAATAGCCATGACTTCGCCCGTTATTATGGAACAAGGGGAAGAGGCATGCATGTATTTTGTTATGCCCAAGGAATACGACAGAAAGGATCTTCCGAAACCAAATTCCTCTCGCGTTGAAATTACAGAAATGAACCCCAAAAAATTGGCTGTGGTTCGCTTTGGTGGTTGGGCCAACGATGAAAAAATTGCAAAACAACGTGAAGCACTGCAAGAAACCCTTCAGCAACAGGGAATAAAAACCGTTGGGCCTTATCTTTATATGGGCTACAACGCCCCTTGGGATGTCTTATTTAGAAGAAACGAGGTGGCCGTAGAAGTGGAATAATCCTACCTGCAGTTACGCTTCGTCTTCTATTTTCAACGCCTTAATCAATTTCCTTCGAGAAAACCAATCCTTAAGGTTGTCCACGGTGCTGTACATCATAGGCACTACCACAATGGTAAGGAACATGGAGGAGGTCAGGCCACCTATCAATACCCAAGCGAGTCCGTTTTTCCACTCGGCGCCAGAACCTTTGGCAATGGCAATAGGTATCATTCCAATGATCATCGCGATGGTCGTCATTAAAATCGGACGCAACCGGGTACGAACCGATTCCAATAAAGCCTCGTGGGTTTTCATTCCTGTCTCCTTTAAATGGTTCGTGAAGTCCACAATAAGAATGGCATTTTTAGCCACTAACCCAAGCAACATTAAGACCCCAAGCATCGTGAAAATACCCAAATTGGACGAGGATAGGTTTAAGGCCAATAAAGCGCCTACCAAAGAAACCAAAATGGAAAACAATACCACAAAGGGGTAAATAAAATTGTTATACAACACGACCATAATTAGGTAAACCAATATAACGCCTATCCCCATCGCCGTTCCCAATGCTCCCATGGATTCCTTTTGACGCTTTACCTCGCCTCCCCACTTTAGTTTTACCTGGTTATCCAACGGTTTGGCTTTTAAATACGCTTCAATATCTTGCGCTACATTTCCCGCGGCTCTTCCCAAAACCCAGCATCGAACGGTAGTGTTGTTGGCCCGGTTTTTTCGTTCCAACGAACCGTTGCCATTTTCCACCGTTACCTTCGCGATTTCAGTAAGGTTGACTTTTTTCCCGTCCATGGCCGTTACCGTCATACCCGTGATGTCCTCCATGCTTTTGCGGTCGTATTTGTCCAACATCACGCGAATCCCAAATTCATTTCCCTTTTCGTTGTATTTTATATCGTTATTACCCGTTAACGCATTTTGTAAATCCATGCCCAAGGAGGCAATGGGGATACCCAATTGTCCCATTTTGTTACGATCCAATTCTATGCGAATCTCCGGGGTAATGTCGTCCGTAGAAATGTACGCATCCTTGGCGCCCTTTAATCCATCCATAAATTGTTTCAATCGGCGTGCTTCACTGATAAGGATTTCATTGTTGTCCGAAGAAAGGAAAATTTCTACTGGCGCTTCCTCGGATTCGATCATTCCAATGTTCAAAGCGCGTACTTCAACCCCAGGATACGTGTTTTCTATTTTTTTACGAATTTCCGTCATGTACTTAATCGTAGGAATTTTCTCCTGAATTCCCGGTTTTAATTTTACCGTAATCTCCGATTTATTTTCAACCCCAAAGGACAAGGCACCCATACCCGAACTAGGGCCGCCGACGTTGGAAAAAACGATATCGATCTTGTCTTTTTGGGCCCGAAGCATTTCTTCGATTTCAAAGGCTACTCGGTTGTTTTCTTCCACGGGGGTTCCCTTATCAAATTTTAACTTTAGCATGAATTTACCCTGATCCCCTTGGGATACAAATTCTTGTCCCACAATGCCAAGCGCCATGGAGCCGAAACTTCCTATGAAAATGGCCAATACGGCTAAGGTGGCTAGAATTTTATGCTTTAGACTAAAGTTAACGACCTTCACATAGGCTTCGGTAAATGCTTGTAAGCGCCGTTCAAACCAATATAAAAAACGGTAGAAAGGTCCCCGTTTCTCTTCTAATTTTATTTCTTTGGCTAAACGCGAAGCTAACCATGGCGTGAGTGTAAAACAGACCAACAAAGACATGAGCGTCGAGATCACAACCACAATAGAGAATTGTTCCAAAATGTCTGAAATGACTCCGTTGATAAATACGACGGGAGAAAAGACCACCACATCCACCAAGGTAATCGCAAGAGCGGTAAAGCCTATTTCGTTCCGGCCATCCAAGGCCGCCTGTCTTCGGTTTTTTCCCATTTGTAAATGACGATAGATGTTCTCTAGCACCACAATCGAGTCATCCACGAGGATCCCAATAACCAAGGACATGGCCAACAAGGTCATCAGGTTGAGTGTATACCCCAGTGCATACATCGCAATAAAGGTAGAAACCAACGAGGCGGGGATAGCAACCAATACAATGAGGGCATTCCGCAGCGTATGAAGAAACAGCAACATAACAATGGCTACCAGAAAAATAGCCAATTCAAGGTCATGTAATACGGCATTTACGGATTCTAAGGTAACGTTGGAGGTGTCTGTTGCTATGGTGAATTTTAACCCCAAGGATTTATATTTTTTTTCGATTTCCGCCAATCGAGCGCGTGTGTCTTTCGACATGTCTACGGCATTGGCATCGCCCTGTTTTTTAATGCGCAATCCGACCCCTTCCTTTCCATTCAAGCGACAAAGCGACACCTGATCCACGGTGGCGTCTTCAACCGTGGCAACATCTCCTAAGCGAACCACCGAAGTTCCATTGGAAAATAAAATGAGCTGCTGAATATCCTTTACGGTTTGGAATTTCCCTGCCAGACGAACCGTGAGCTGTTCGGATTCGTTTTTTACTTTTCCCGTAGGGAATTCTACGTTGGATGACGCCAGGGCCTGGTTCACATTAGCCAAGGTCAAGCCATAGGCCTTCAATTTTTCCTTATCTGCATTGACCCTAATTTCACGTTTTTCCCCTCCGATAACTTGAATTTCAGCCACCCCTTTCACTTGTTTTATCAGGGGTAAAATTTGATCGTCCATGAGGGTCATGAAGGCGGTACCATCCATGTTGTCAGCCGTTGCCATGACTTGCAAAACAGGCGTAGCGTTCGGTTCTATTTTCGCTAAAACCGGTTTGCTGGCATTGTCAGGCAGCGTATTGTCGATCGTGTTAATCTTGCGCTGCGCATCCTGCAATACGTCGTTTATGTTTACCTCGTTTTTAAATTCAAGTAAAAGGATGGATGCATTCTCGATCGAAAAGGAAGTGACGTCCGTTAGGTTCTCCAACCCACTGAGACCATCCTCCATCGGTTTAGACACTTGGGATTCAACAGTGCTTGGAGAGGCCCCTGGATACGTCGTAGTTACGGTTAATACCGGCGGAGAGAAATCAGGCATTAATTCATAACTGAGTTCACGATAAGCCAGCATACCTCCACCAACAAGAATCGTAAATAATACGATGATGAAGGAAGGACGCTTTATGGAGAGTTCGGTGAGGGTCATTTCTTGTCGATTTTAATGTTTTGGTTATCCTTCAGGTTGATTTGTCCTTTAACCACGACCTTATCTTTCTCGGTGAGCCCCTCCCTAACTTCTATGAATCCATCCTCTACTAAACCTACCCCAATAGAAATAAGGCGAGCTTTTCCGTTCCTAACCACGTACACTTGAGGGTTTTTCAAGGAACCCACCAAGGCCTTTCTTGGAATAGATAGGGCCGTAATAGTTGCTTCATTCCGAAGAATGCCTGTTCCATACATCCCTGCTTTAATGGTTAAATCCGTGTTTTTAATTTCTACCTGAACCTTGAAATTATGGGACTTATCCCCTTGGATTCCAATGTTCCGTACCTTTCCGGGTATACTCACTTCGGATTCGTCCAATTTCACTGTAATGGCTTGGTTTAGTTTAAATTTATTAATATCGCGTTCCGGAACATTGATGGTTAATTTCAGGTTTGAAATGTCGGTGATTTCAGCAACCGGCGTTCCAGGTCCCACGAAGGAACCAAGATCAATGAGTTTTTTCGTGATAACGCCTGGAAAAGGAGCGTGAATGGCAGTGGATCGCAATTGTTTTTCTAATTGTTTGCGTTGCACCGAACTCGATTTGAGGGCCAATTTGGTTTTCTCTGCTTGCATGGCCGGAACGACTTGCTGTTCCGTGAGTAATCCGATCCGATTGTCGTCCTGTATTTGTCCTTCTACAGCAACTGCCAAAGCCTCCAACTGAAGCCGAATGTTTTCGTCGTCTAGTTTAGCGAGCAACGAACCCTGACCAACACGATCTCCCTCCGAAAAAGTCACCGATACCACTTTTCCTCCCGCTTCTGCACCGATGATGTTTTGACGGTAGGGGTCAAACGTACCTAAATAGGCGAATTCGTCCGAAAATGTATGAATCGTCGGAGACGCAACATTCACCAAAACGGGCGTGCTAAGGTCAGGAATATAAACCTTAGATTCCACGGCTTTTTTATTGTTGAGGAGTTTTAAAACGGTAACCGTAATCAAACCACCAACGATGACCAAAACAAGGATAAAATTTCTACTTTTCATGCGATTATTTTAATTGACTAATGGATTTTAATAAGGATAATTCTGCCAAGCGAAGTTGTAAATAGGAACTTACGATGCTCGATTGCGCCTGCTGAACACTCGTTTCCGCTTGAAGCAGTTCATTGGTGCTGATTGTACCTCCGGAGAATTGTTTTTTCGATACCTCGAACAGGCGTTCGGCAAGGACTAATTGTTCTTGATTCATGGCTAAGTTAGCCGTCTGAACCGCAATTTCTCGCTTCGCATTTTCCGTCACTAAGTTTAATTGTTGGCTAGCAAGGCGCTCTTGGTTTTCTAGCTTCTCTCTCGTGATGAGGTTCATCTTTAATTTATTTTTCTTTTCATTGCCATCAAAAAGCTCCCAATCCATGCGCAAGCCAAGAAAAGCCGATGGAATTCCCGTTCGGAAGTTGCCTTTGAGGTTGTAGTTATAATTTAAAGCGGAATAGAAGGACAAATTGGGGTAGTAGGCCATTTTTGTGCCTTTGTACTCTTCAATGTTCATTTGCTTTTGCGCCCTTAACAATTGAATTTCCGGACGAACCACCTCGTTATTTTCAATCAGCATGGGTTTGGTAATGGCCTCGTCTTTTACCAAGGTAATTTCTTTATCCTCTCCAAAACCCACGAGAATTCCTAACAGTTGTATGAGTTGTTTTCTCGTGTTTTCCAATTTAAAAATACCATTGGTAAGGTTGATTTTATTGATTTTCAACTTGTCAACCTCGGTAGGAATGACCATACCGTTGGTAAATAAGACCTCCATGTTTTTTATTAGGGCATTCATGTTGGCGACATTTTTTTCCAAAAAGGCGAGCTGTTGGTCAATCCCTTGAACGTTAAAATACGCTGAGGCAATTTGAAAACGCACGTCTTGCTTCACAACCTGTTGTTGTATTTCTACGATTTGCGCATTGATAGCAAGGGCCGCTAAACCATAGTTCAACTGGGTATTATATAAAAATTGGTTTACCTGAACGGTGTTGCTTAAATTAAACGGCACCCCAAATTTGACTTCAGCGAAGGTCCCCGGAGGTCCCCCAAAGAAATCAGCGGGTACAATTTGTCCGGGAATAATGGCATTGTATCGGTAATCCGCAACCGCAGATACTTGAGGCAGTCGGCTGGAAAGAAAAATGTTTTTTTGCTCCCGGTTGGCTGCAATATCAAGCCTTGTATTGATAATGGAAAGGTTGGCGGTATCCGCCATCTGGTATAGGTCGTTGAGGTCATAGGCTTGACCCCATCCCCACGTCCCGATAAAAAGAAAAAAGTAACGGATTGGTTTCATGTGCGGCTAGAATTATCGTTGGGAAAAAGGTATCCGAGAACCATGTTTACGGCATGTTCGCGGTGTGATTGTAATAAATGGAAATAGGCTTCGCTGTCAATACCATGCACAACTTTCATCAAGGGTGCGGCGATGAACGGATATTGACAATTGGAAAGAATTAAAATGGTAACTTGAACCAAATCCATTTTCCTCATCTCTCCGATCGCTTGTAGTTTTTTGGCCTCTTCGAATACCCCAGACTCATAAATTTTTTCCAGGGTGGGTAGGATGTCTTTCGATACTTCGGGGTTTCGTGATAACTCATTAATAACAAAGTTCGGTATATCGGGGTGCTGGCTCAGAAATTCAAATTCCCGCTCGATTAGGATTCGAATCTTTTCCCGAATGGGTAACTCGGAACCGAATACCTGCACCAACGACTTTAAAAAGTCTTGCATCACCGACTCAAAAATGATGGCGAATAACTTGCTCTTGGATCTAAAGTAGTAATTCACCAATGCGACGTTCATACCCGCCTCCCGCGCAATTTCACGCGACGAACAACGGTCATATCCCTTTTGGATAAACACGCGAAGCGCGGCTTCTTTAATCTTATCTTCCGTGGTTTGATTCATGCTTGGAGAGCGATTGCAAATTTAAACAGATTTATTAAACAATTGTTTAAAACAGGTGTAAAATTTTTTTACCTCAATGAAAAGAAGCGATTATCGTTTGATGAACCGATGGGTTTCGACCCTGCCCTCTAAGGTGAACGTTAGAAAATAAATGCCCGAAGGAATAGCGCTGACATCAATCACCGTCTTACACGCATTCGTGTGCATTGTTGCGTGCATTACGCCGTCTACGGATGCGATGGTTATTAGGGCAGGCGCGTTACTGGGACTTTCCAGGGTCAAGGTGTTTTCGCTTGGGTTAGGGTATAATGTTGTCCGTAAAAAAGCTTCCTGAATGGCATTAAAGCTTCCGTATTCGATCGCACCGACGTTGGAATTTCCTGTCCGAGGGTTGTGATAATAATCCTCCGTTATATAGCCTGAAATTGGGGCAGATTGGACTAACTCCGGGTTACTAGGGCTTGGAGTGAGGGTAGGGATAGCGGAAAGCGGTAAGTATCCAACAATGTTGTTGTTTTCAACGTCAGAGGCAAAAGTTAACAAGGCTAAATTGGGTTTGATTTTCCACAAGTTGTTTTGAAAGGTGAATTTTGAATGGATATTGCTCCCGTCGCAGGTTGTATTGTGGGCGTAGTAGAGCGCCATACTATTCGCTTGTTGGTTTTGATAGCTAAAAATGTTGTTTTTAAAAAGGACCGGTTGAATCAATACATTCGGTAAGGGGAAATATAATTGAAGGCTTGATTTTATCGGCGCATCCTGTCCATCGGTACCTATAAAGTCATTGTTTTCCACAAAAACCTTCCCCAAATAATTGGCATTAATTAGATCCGAATAGCTGTCGTATATCGTTAATTTACTATTGATACAAACGTTGTTAAAAATAAATATACTGTCGACTAATTTATAGTTAGCGGCAGTTAATACACCATTGTCGTTGTTGTATGCACAACAAGCATAACTTTGCCCGCAGGATACCGTTTGAAAAAAACAGGCGTTAGTGCAGCTGAGTTCATTGGTAATATCGATACCCGCTGGTTTGCCTCCGGCTCCAAAACAATAACGCCAGTAGGTAGAATCATCGCTGTATAGCAGGTTATTGCAAACTACCGCATTGGAAGTTGAATGAAAGTAAAGGTTTACAGAATAATTGTTGTATATTTTATTGTCTTTGATTTCAACGAATTCGCTTAAACTCGGATTTACCCCCTCTCCCCAGTTGTTATACGCTTCGCTGTTACGAATGGACACGTGGCTACAGTGATCGGTTCGAATACCGCTGGCCCATTGGCATGAATCTTCATTCTCATTCGATAGACAATTGTTGCCGACTACCGATGCCGAAATCGATACCCGTTCGTAACCGTTTACGAAAATGCCAAATGCTTGGCTTTGAAAAACCTGGACACCAGCAATCGATACATCGTGGTGCGGATTGGTTTCGTCTCCATGAACCCAGAGGCCGTTTACCGAGGCGTTCCACAAGGTAATATTCGATATGGAAATCCCATTGCCCCTTAGTTCCAAGACATGTCCGTTTGGGCAATTATCACCGTATAGATTCACTACGCCTTCGCCCTCAACGCTGACGTTGCGATACACGTATTGTCCATTCCACGTCATCCGCCATTTTGCGACGCTTTGCGAGAAATAATTCCCCGCACTGGGATAATAATTCCCCGCTAAGAAGATGATTTTTCCATAAGCGGCATTACCGTTGACCCCTATCGTTCCGAAAGGAAGCGCATTCAGGGCGGCTTGAAACGTTAATTTAGGCGCGCTGTACGTGCCTGGATTAGCATCCGAACCCGTGGTAGAGAGGTAAATGACCGAATCTACTGCAGGAATGATGGGCGAATTAATGCTTGGTAATTGACCATAGGTGAAAAACCATGATCCAAACAATGCCATGAGAAGAAGCCTCATTATTTCTTTTTGGTTACGCCCTCCTTTTCAGTCATCATGGCCTGAATCTGGCGCATGGTATGTTCCATTCCCTGCGGACTGCCATCGAGAAAAATGGTATTCCCTTTACCGTACTCAGCAAAGTTTTTGATGGCCTCCGTCCACATGGAGAATAAAATCACATTCGTATCAAGGTTCGCTTGTTGCATTTGCTCGGCAGCTTCAGTCATACCCTTCGCAACTTCTTGCCTAAATAAAGCTACCCCTTGTCCTCGTAGCATGGCGGCTTCTTTTTCGGCCATTGCCGCAATTTTAATGGCATTACCCTCGGCTTCTGCAGCCTTTGTTTTTGTAATTAATAGCGCTTGTCCTTCGTTTTCCGCCGCTGCTTTAAGGTTGTTTGAAGCCACCACCTTGCTCATGCTCTCCATGATCGCCGAATCGAAAGTGATGTCATTAATTTGTAAATCCAACAGGTGATATCCCCAAGACTCTAGGGTGTGGTCGATTTGTTCTTTAACGCTTTCTACCAATTCATGACGTAAGCCAAGGATTTCCGATTGTTTTTGACTAGCGACATACGATCGAATCGAACCTTCAATCGTTCGAATTAAGGCTTGCATTAAGTCTTTATTGCTAATGAATTTAAAGGCTACTTTTTTTATGGTTTCCTCATGTTCATCCATCACGGAATAGAGCAACATGCTTTTGAAATAGACATTGGCTTGGTCGATGGTTACCGCCTGGAATTCCATCTCGATGCTTTGGTTTTGGGAGGATATTCTTTTGTACACATTTTCAAGAAAGGGAATTTTTAAACGTAAGCCCGGACCCGCCGTACGTTGGTATTTTCCGAAAAGAGTGATCACCACAATAGTCCCTTGGTTCACGGTATAAAGCCCGCTGAGGATGAGGACGATAATTCCTCCAATAACATAATAAATAAGCATCATAAATTATTTAACGTTAAATGTTTTCGTCTTTGCGCAATTACAACCGCTGGTGGATTTGCAAGAACTAAAACCTAAGGTAAGTAAAAAAAGGATAACAATGGATTTCATATTAATAAGGTTTTTCCCCAACGGTGTTTCCATGGGGGTTATAATTACAAACAATAAAGAAATTCCCGCTTTCACCTATGGCGCAGCCACAACCAACTTCCGTGGTTTTTTTCCAAATTACTTGGGTGTAGTGTCCTGATTTAGCCCAACCATCACCTATTGGTTTGTACTTAAAATATTGCTTTTCATCGGTCCATAAAGAAACCCCATCCCTTACATCCACCTGTAAGTCGTCTAACCCGCCGATCCAAGATATATTTTCTCCATAAAGATGGGATTTCCGGTGTACAATACCTGCATCATCAGTGGCTAATTTTAACGCCCATTCTTCAGCATAGGCTGCAATCTTTTTATTCCATCTCAACACAGGGATGTTTAAAAGGGCGCGCTCAGCATTGTGTTGTTGTAAAATAATGCGCTGAATACTTGTATCTAGTGCAACGGTAGTTTGTGCGTGAAAGATCCAAGCAATTTGAGTAATAAACAGCAACACAGTAATTCGCATAGTTAAAATTAATAAAAGTTATGAGTATTGATTTTTGAAATGATAAAAAGAGCACCTTTACACCCTTAACTGGGCAGTATTATGAAAAATCTAAAGGTTTTATTTTGTGTTTTGGTTACATCTACAGTGCTATCCCAGGCAAAAGAGGCTGCTTTTAGTAAGGGTTCGTTTTACTTTTATTGGGGATGGAACAGGGCCTTTTATTCGCCTTCAACCCTTCATTTTTCGGGGGATCATTACGATTTTAAATTGTACGATGTGGTGGCCGTTGATCGTCAATCTCCGTTTGATCCATCCCTGTATTTTAGCCCGTCTAAAATGACGATTCCGCAATATAATGCCCGTATTGGATATTACTTAAAAGACAATCTTCAAGTTTCCTTGGGCGTAGATCATATGAAGTATGTTATGCTGCATGATCAACCAAGTACAATCAATGGCACCATCAACAACAGCAACACGACGTACGATGGAATATACCAGAACCAGCCCTTTGTTATTAGCCAAGATTTCTTAAAATTTGAACACACCGATGGACTGAACTACATTAATGCAGAGGTGCGAAAAGCAAACCCGCTTTATCAAAGAAAACACCTGAACGCTACCGTAATGTATGGTGGTGGGATCGGTGCGATGCTTCCAAAAACGAATACAACGTTATTGAATAATCCGCGATACGATGCCTTTCATTTGGCGGGTTATGGCTTGGACGGGGTTCTTTCACTTCAGGTGAATTTTTTCACGTATTGCTTTGTACAAGGAGAGGCAAAAATGGGATTCGTGCACATGCCGGATATTCGGACTACCATGAACGCAAGCGATCGCGCATCACAGATGTTTCTATACAACCAATTCAATGTGAATTTTGGGATTCAATTTCCCTTGGTGAAAAATCGCCGTTAGTTTTCTATACTTACCTTGATAATGTAGCTATTGTAGCCAAGAACCACCAACACTAATCACGTTGGGTAACGTTAAGTATTCGTTGTACGTATCCGCTTTTATTCCTCCGGTTGGACAAAACTTTACCTGTGGAAATACTTGTCCGTAGGTTTTTAAGGCGTCGAGCCCACCGAACAAATGCGCAGGAAAGAACTTAAACGTGTCCCATCCCAGTTGAATCCCGGTTATGATCTCGCTGGGTGTAGCAACGCCAGGAATAAAAGGAATACCCGAGGATTCAAAAGCAGGAGCCAGGTCTTTGTTGATCCCCGGACTTACCATGAAATCAACAGAAAGTGCCTTAGCTTTTTCGATTTGGTCTTGAGAAATCAACGTTCCTACCCCGATATCCATTTTGTGTCCGAAGCGTTCTTTTGCCTCCGCGATGGCATCAAACGAAACCGGAGTTCGTAAGGTGATTTCAATGCAATGTACCCCTTGCGCTTCCAATTTCTTGAGTTGTGGTTGTACCTCAGAAAGATTGTTAAACGTAACTACAGGAATAATGGGGTGTTTGGCTAAAATTTCGCGTATGTTATGCTGCTTCATGATTTTGTACAAAAATATGAATATCTGAACAAAAAGGATCTAATCCGTTTTTCAACACCTCAATCCATTCGTTCAGGCTATGCGTACCACAAAAATGTAACAGGTGGGTATGCCTTTCTTGGGGAATCCCCTGAGGATAAAACGCTTGATGAATTCGCTCTAAGCGCTTAATCTTGGTGTCCAGTTGCTGTTTTTGTTCCTTTTGCCAGCGATGCTTGTATTGTTCAATACTCGACGTAATTGCCGCCGCTTGGGCTGCACTCCATTTTTTCGATTCATCACCTAAGGTGGAAATACCTTCCGTCATAGCGCTCAATAACGCTTCCAACGGTTGTTCTAATCGGGTGAAAACAGCATCGCGATCGCTTTCTTTCCCCAACAGTGCATCGATTTGTTGGTTGAAAGGTAAAAAATAGGTGTGTATGTTTTCTGAAGGAATATGGTTCTTCGAAATAAAAGCACTTACCCGTGTTTTTAATAAAGGGAAAACCATTCCTGTCTTTTGAAACAAGCCTTTTAATTGAGCCCAATAAGTAAGTTCTCCGCTACCCCCAACATAACCAACATTAGGAAGGATACTTTCTTGATAAAACGGGCGAAACAATACGTTGGGTGAAAAGCGTTCCGGATGGTCATCCATGACGCTGAAAAGGGCTTCTTTACTTAGGATCGTGCCATCTACCGTAAATGCCTCTGGGGTAGGAATAATTCGAGTCCTTTTCCCGTGGGACAGATAAAAAAGGTTGATTGGTCTTGCATGCGCTTGAATTGGTTTACCGAAGGATTGAAGCATGGTATTGGTGTGCGTTACGGCATCGGCTACAAATGATGACTCCAGTTCTTGTTTCATCCATGGCAAGAAGGATCGTTTCAAGGAAGGTTCATCCCCGTCGATGATCACCAATCCATAGGTTCCAAATACCCGATGAAGCAAGGCACGATAATGTTGACCATAGGTATCTTCCTGAACTGAAAGCAATTCTTCAAGGCTTAAATCCTGGGGGAATAATGCCTTGATTTCCTCATAGATTGCGGTTAATCCATCGGTTCGGAATCTTCCCACCGCGCCCGATTGATCTGTTTCCCACGTAAACGTTTTATTGAACACATGGGTGGACTTGATTTCCTCGAAATCGTGATCCTCAGAGGCGAGCCAGAAAACTGGGACTAACGTAAATGGTTGGTTACGTTGGTTATATGCCTCACACAGGTTGATAACATGAAGCGCCTTGTAAAGTAAAAACAAAGGACCTAGTCCAAGCGACAGTTGATGTCCTGTGGTAAGGGTCATGGTGTTTTCCTTTCGAAGGAGGCTAAGGTTTTTTGTAACCGCTTCGGTAGGGGGGAGCGAGGCGTAAGAACGACTTAAGGATTGGTAGAGCAACTCCCGCTGCGAAAGATTTACGTGTGCTTGTTTAAGAACACATTGTTTATCCAGTTGCTCCAAGGTAAGGTCATCATTGAGAAAAATTGCTTTTTCTTCTGCTGTCCATGTTTCAATGGTTGCCCCGAACCCAGCGACCGAAGTCCTTGGAATCACATGCCTTTCCAGAGAAATCATGCCTCATTAAGGTTTTGTAAGGCCACAAGTCGACTGTAGGCTCCATGTTTTCCGAGCAAGTCGTCGTGGGTCCCTTCTTCGATGATTTTCCCTTCTTGGAGTACAAGAATTTTCGTCGCTTTTCGAATGGTTGAAAGGCGATGTGCAATCACAATGGCTGTTCGATTGGCCATCAAGCGGTCTAGAGCATCTTGTACTAATTTTTCGGATTCAGAATCGAGTGCCGAGGTAGCCTCATCCAAAATGAGAATTTTTGGATTTTTTAGAATGGCACGCGCAATAGCAATGCGTTGTTTTTGCCCGCCGGATAGCTGTATTCCTCGGTCGCCCACCTGGGTAGCCAGGCCCTCAGGGAATTGCGAAATAAATTCCCATGCATTGGCGGCTTTCGCAGCTTCAATTAGCTCCTCTTCGGTCGCTTCAGGCCTACCAAATTTTATATTTTCTCGAATGGTATCAGCAAAAAGCAAGACTTCCTGAGGGACGATCG
>JBJTWF010000111.1:0-4962 GCA_046081565.1 Flavobacteriales bacterium
CATCAGAAACGGCTAGATCAAGCACCTGGTTTTCAATCACAATAAATGTTTCACTGGTATCTATACATCCATAGGCGTTTTGGGTCGTGCAGGTTATCGAAATGGTATCTTCGAGGTAATTCGGGTCTACAGTAAACACCAGGGTATCGGTATTTCCAGAAGGCACGTGGTTGACACTCCATTGTACACTTGTGTTACCACTGGCCAAAGAAGATAGGGTTATAGTGGTTCCGGGAACAACAATGAATGGGCTATAAACGAATCCGCTAGTAAGCCCTGGATTCACTTCTACGAGTATGAGGGTGTCACGCATGCATCCGAGGTTGGACGTTGCGGTCAAATGTAAAAATTGTATACCGAGGGTTGTAAACGTATAGGAAGCTGCGGTTCCATGAAATGGATATTGGAGGTTGACGATCCATGACGTGCTATCGATGGTGCCAGAAGGAATGGTACTCGTACTGTAAAATGGTGTTGAATTGTTCATGCATGACGGACCTACAGTCCAGGACAAATCCGGGGTGGGGAATACCGTAAGGGTATCGGTAGTGGTATCGGAACATCCACTCGACGCTTGAGCATAAAGGGTTAGAATGTAGTTACCTTCTTGCGAATACAGGTGGTTGGGATTGAATTCGGTGGATAGGGTTCCATCACCAAAATTCCACGTTTGGTTTACCAGTGGAAAAGTGTCTAGAACCGAACTTGAATTGGTAAAGTTAATAGGGGAAAGTTCGCATCCATTGGAGACCATCATTTGGGCTACCGGAGCGGCATTTAAGGTAAAAACGTAGGAAAGGGTATCCGTACAACCTTGGTAATTTTCTGCTATAAGTTGACAGGATTGTGGACCGAAGGCACCGAAGCCATGGGTAGGATTGGCGATAGTATCCATGGTTACCCCTTGGTTATAGGACCATTGATGGTTGGAAAGGATACTTCCGGTAGTGTCGTAGGCAGAAAAGCTAATGCCTTCATTGGAACAATGTCCAATATGAGCAATGGAAATTACCGGTGGAGGAGATATAAAAAAGGAAAAGGTATCTCTAGAAATGCAATTGCCAGTGGAACCGACCTCAAGTTCTCCCTGATAAAAGCCAGGCGTGGGAAACACTACTTGAAGCCCGTTCCCAGAACCAGAAGCTCCATTGGAAAAGCTCCAGGTCTGGGATAAAATAACCGATGGGGCAGGTACGCTCGATTGATCATTGAAAACCAAAGGAGCATTACTACAGCCGGAGGCACTTGCCTGATACGAAAGCGTTGGAGCGGTTCCATTTACCGAAATAAGGATCGTATCCTGTGCCACGCATCCATTGGCATTGGACACAATTACCGAAACGGGATAATTACCCAAGGAGGTTACGGAAAATATTGGGGAATTGGTTCCATTGCTCCACGTGTATTGAACGGTTTGACTCGCACCAATTTGGAGGACAAGCGTATTTCCGACACACAGATTGGTATCCTGTCCGATAAAGGCAGTAATTGGATAGGTATCTATGGTGAAATTTACATTACCGGAAGTGTTGCTGCATCCACCTACCCCGGTTACCGTTACGCTGAAGTTACCCGGTTGATTAATGGTTATGTTGTTTCCTGTAGCCCCTGTGCTCCATACATGAGTAAAACCGGCCCCTAAACCGGTATTCCAATTCAGCGAGCCATTGGCACAAATTGCATTGCTTGGAGGGGGGGTAATTGTTGGATATTGAACGAATAGGGTATCACTCCAGATAAATCCAAAAGCATCAGTGGCTCTAACCCAATATTGACCCGTCTGGTTTACCGATGTCGTGGCCGTGGTGGATCCTGTGCTCCATAAATAATTGGTAAAACCAGCGCTAGCGGTTAAAGTCTGAGGACAAAAACTATTGCTAATGTAGAGGTCAGAGCCAAGGGTTAATGGAGGACTGTATTTATATTTAAGGTAGTTTTTTATTTTTAAAATTTCGGTGGAGTCATAGGTGTCAGAAAGGATGATTTCGCAGATGTTACCATTTAACATCAGCACCTCGCCGTCATCGTTCGCATTGTTGTAGGCCCCAATTAAGAATCGATAAGAAGACTCGAAAAGTAGGTTCGAGTTGAAGGAATTTACCCCCAAGGCAGTATTATTCACGGCAAAATGGTTTTTTGCGGTATTTCGATTTACAAAGGCATTGTAAAAGGCATAGTTGGTGGTATTAAAGGTGCTGTAATTGCTCGTGTTATTGTCGCTTTGAAACAAAAAGGCGGTATTGGTTACGTCTTTTATTATACCGTACCGATACGTTGAATTGAATGCTCTTGATTTCGCAAGGAGGGACTGGTTCGAACTAGCCATTTTTCCTATGACAAAAAAAGACCGAGAGTTATACCCTAAATCAAGAATATCTCCTCCCGTTAAAAATTGACTTCCATTAAATGCCAGGCTCGGATAGCCATTTACGACATTATTTACAAGGGTTGGTCTTTTTGTTGCATTGCTTTGGGTGATGAGATACCCATTATTACTCAAATCATTCCATTGCTGCACTTTATTGGACGCATCCAATACAATTCCGGCATCTGCTTTTAACCATAGGCTTGTATTTACAGAATTTGCGGGGGTAAATTGGGTAAACGTATACGTTGGTGATAGGCTAGAATCAATCGCATTGTATGCAATGACTCGCCAAAAGTAGAGCCCTGGATTCGAAACGATATGATTCCAACTTGGGGTATTCACTAAAGGGGATTCGGTGTAATTGGACGTAAAGGTGGCATTCGTGGCCAGCGTTACTTTGTAATTGATAGCATTTGGGGCGCTGTTCCAGAGAAAGGAAACGTTCAAATTAACAATTGCAGATTGATTTTGAGGAACTATAGCACTTAAGGGTTGTGCATGCAGCTCTAAAAAGCGCACAGCAAGTAAAGCAAACAAGCAGTAGTGTCGTAGGTTCAAAATTATTCTATCTTCTCAAAAATAGGAATATTTACTTAAAAACTGACAGTTCGTGTGCACATCTTCGTGGGGAATAACGATTTGTTCAATGAGCGTCAATAACTTTTCGTTTATAACCATCCCTTCTCGTATTTTCTCAATAAACCTTACCTTTGAAACAAATTGCCTGCTGGCTGTTTGGGAATGGAGAAAACGAAGTATAGAGAGGTTATATCATCCAAGAAATCAACCTATGATTTAAGGCTATATGAATTGTGGAATTATCGCGATTTAATTTGGCTTTTTGTAAAAAGAGATTTTATTGCTCAATACAAACAGACCCTGCTTGGGCCTTTGTGGATCGTTCTTCAACCGTTGCTGATGGCATCCGTGTTTTATGTCATATTTGGTAAAATTGCTTCGATTCCAACAGAAAATATTCATCCCTTTCTCTTTTATTTTTCTGGGTTAGCGTTTTGGAATTATTTTTCAGAAGGATTGGTAAAGACTTCGAATACCTTTCTTACGAATGCACCATTGTTTGGAAAAGTATATTTCCCGAGGTTAGCCGTTCCGCTTTCCATAGTGATTTCAGGGCTTTTTAAATTATTAATTCACCTGTTGATTTTAACGGTTTTATTGTTGGTGCTGGGCTGGAATGGTATCCATTCGGTTTCTTTGGATTGGACCTTAGGGTTAATTCCTATATACATCTTTTTGCTGGCTATGTTGGGACTTGGACTTGGGGTGCTTCTTTCGGCTTTAACGGCCAAATACCGAGATTTAACTTTTTTATTGAGTTTTGGCGTGCAATTGCTTATGTATGCGACTCCAATCCTTTATCCCATGTCCTTTACCCAAGGCAAAATAAGGTTATGGCTTTCCTTTAATCCATTAACGCCTCTCATGGAGAATGTTAGGTTCTCCCTTTTTGGGGTAGGGCAATTTGACGGTGTTGGTTTGTTATATACCACAGGGTTCGCGCTACTTTCCTTCTTAATTGGAATCACCGTATTTAAACGGGTGGAGCATTCATTTATGGATCACGTATAATGGAGGGCATGGAAAGGATAAAGGTGGAACAACTATACAAACAATACCGACTTGGTCAAGTGGGAACAGGGACGTTGGTTCACGATCTTAATCGTTGGTGGAAAAAAGTGATGGGGAAACCAGATCCATACGAACCCATAACCGATACCAACGATATCGGAGATCCTAAAGCATCCTACGTCTGGGCTTTAGAGGATGTTAATTTTACGGTAAACCAAGGCGAAGTCGTCGGAATAATTGGTAAAAATGGTGCGGGTAAAAGCTCCCTATTAAAAGTCCTTTCCAAAGTAACATCGCCCACCAAAGGACGCATCACGTTGAATGGTCGTGTGGCATCGCTGTTGGAGGTGGGAACGGGTTTTCATCCCGAACTGACTGGAAGAGAAAACATTTATCTGAACGGTGCAATATTGGGAATGACCAAACGAGAAATAACTAATAAATTCGATGAAATCGTGGCGTTTAGTGGCGTTGAAAAGTACATTGATACTCCCGTGAAACGCTATTCATCAGGCATGTATGTCCGCTTAGCGTTTGCCGTGGCCGCACATTTAGAACCTGAGATTTTGATTGTAGATGAAGTATTAGCCGTGGGGGATGTAGACTTCCAAAAAAAATGTCTGGGTAAAATGAAAGCTGTGGCTGGTGAAGGACGCACCGTTCTCTTTGTGAGTCACAACATGGAAGCGGTTAAGAATTTATGTACTAGAGCAATTCTTATGGAGCAAGGTAAAGTCGTTTCTGAGGGCAGTCCTTCAGCGGTTATTGAACGGTACCTCCTTCAACGAAATCATGAAGATTGGGGAAGGAATTACAGCGAATCGGAGGCTCCAGGCAATGAATTTACCCGCTTAAAATCCATTCAACTTAAACCCATACGGGAAGACGGTAAATCCATCATTACGGTAAAAAGCTCCTTGGAAATAAACATCAGTTTTTGGAACTATGTGGAGGACTTAGTTGCGAATCTAAGCTTGCACCTCTATGCCGCTACAGGAGAATGC
>JBJTWF010000112.1:0-19517 GCA_046081565.1 Flavobacteriales bacterium
GGTTAACGTTTTGGCTTCACGGTCTAAGAGTACCTCCACTTTTAATTCACCGAGTTCCCCTTTATATTCACCATTAGTCGCTAAAACCTTTAGTTTTTGTGATGCGTCAACTGCATTTGATACAAGCTCTCGAAGGAAAATTTCATGATCTGAGTAAAGAAACTTTTTGATGATTGGAAATATGTTCTCCGTTTGTACATTAATTTGACCTGTTTTCATGTGTTTAATTTTTAGACGATTTTGATTTTTCAAATTATATACCAAAGGAACCAAGGTGACACTTTGGCACAATAAACGGATTTTCAAGCCCTGATCGCCCATAAAACTGACATATTTTGGTACTTTTGTCGTTGTGATGTTTGCCCTAACTTTCGGCCTTGGAACCCTTATTTTTGGGGGCTTAATCTTTTTTTCACCGTGGTTTAAAGGGGGCTCAGTATGGGCTTTTCTTTGTGCTTGGGGGATAAAAATATGCGCGTCTTTGTTCCTGTTGTATGTGTACACGCAGGTATACCCAATTCGTCAAGAGGCGGATATTTTTAAATATTATGACGACGGATTGGTGTTGAGTGAAATTGCCAAAGAAAAGCCTGCGGTATTTACACGGATTATGCTCGGCACCTGGACAACACGGGATTTACAGGATTTAAATCGCTTAAATTATTGGTTTCGTTCTTATGATCATGGTATAGCCAATGACAACCGCATGGTGATTCGTGTTAATGCCCTTTTGAATCTTATAACGAGAGGGTCCTATGGGCTAAATCTAGTGGTGTTTTTAGCCTTGTCATGGCTCGGTTCATATTGGTTTTTTCGTTTGTTTATGGAGCTTTCCGCTTCAAAAATCACCTCATATATCGCTGCATTTTTATTGCCGTCTACCGTCTTTTGGAGCAGTGGTATTTTAAAGGAGGCCTTATTACTATTTGCCCTTGGAGGATTCCTCTACAGCTTGTATCAAGTACATCTCCGGCTTAGATTGGGGTTTTTGCTGCTGGGTTTGGGTTGTTTATTCATGTTGTTATTTCTCAAGATTTATATTCTGATGGCGTTACTTCCATTGGTCATTTTCACGTGGGTTTGGACGCGTACTCCCGATATACGTGTTCGTATGGGGAGTATTGTGGTATTACTTGCCCTGTTGATTGTGGGTCAATGGCTTTGTTTTCCATCATGGAGTATGCTCTCAACCCTACAAGGGAAACAATTTGATTTCATTCAAATGGCCCATGCGGTAAAAGCCGGAAGTTTAGTTCCTATTATTCCGATGGATGGTCGATGGACAACCTTGCTGACGCTCATACCGATAGGCATATGGAATGTGTTGGTTTATCCAACCATTGATATGGTAAAAAATCCCCAATCGGTGTTGGCTTTCACCGAAAATCTTATGATTATGTTGATCATCATTGGTGCATTATTTCGACTAAAAACATTTTCATGGAAGTTCGATTGGCGCTTCCCTATGCTTGTTTTTGGGTTGACTATTTTCGCATTGGTAGGGATGACCGCTCCGGTTGTTGGTGCGATGGTTCGCTATAAAGCACCGGTATTACCTTTTTTATTAATGAGTTTATTTCATTATCAATTACCCAGTGTTAAACAAATAATCACGTCAAATAAAATCTATCAATGGTTAAATACGCATTTATAACAGGCGCCTCATCAGGATTTGGTGCTGCAATTGCAGCAGCCTTGGCAAAGGAAGGTTTTGGATTGATTTTAACTGCCAGACGCCTCGATCGACTTGTTGATTTAAAAGAAAAATTAGCTGAATTTTCACCAGACATTATTATCGGCGCACTTGATGTGCGGGATCGGCTTGCTGTAAATGCGTGGATTGAGCAGTTAGATGATGCGGTAAGGCAACAGGTTGCAATCTTAGTTAATAATGCCGGATTGGCAGCAGGGAGATCTCCCATCGATCAGGGCTTAGTTTCGGATTGGGAACAAATGATTGACACGAACCTTACCGGGTTATTATATGTTAGTCAAGCGGTGATTCCTTTATTGAAAGCACGCAAGGAGGGCTTGATTATTAACATTACGAGTATTGCTGGAAAAGAAGCGTATCCTCAGGGTAATGTGTATTGCGCTACCAAGGCTGCTGTTGATCAACTAACGAAAGGAATGCGTATCGACCTGCTTCCTTTTGGGATTAAGGTAAGTTCCATTGCGCCGGGTGCCGCAGAAACGGAGTTCTCTTTGGTTCGATTTAAAGGAGATGAAAATCAAGCTTCGGCTGTTTATCAGGGATTTACTCCATTGGATGCCAAAGACATTGCCGATACCGTTCGTTTTATTGTTACACGTCCACCCCATGTTTCAATTCATGATGTAGTTATTATGCCTTCTGCACAAGCATCTGCTACACTATTCAAGAAAGATTAAGGAAGAAAGATTAACGCGTTATTTCCGTCAATGGTAAGCATCACTAATCCGTGAAGGTAGGTGTTAAATCGCTGATTGTTTTCAACATGGATTGTTCTACCCTGTAAATCGGATACCATACAATGATTATATGGATATGGAATTAAAATCTCATGATATCCGTCTGCGATGTGCGGAATCAATTGATGCGTACCTATAGGTTCAATGGGGGTAACTGATGCGGTTGATTCAACGAATTGATCAAAATTAAATTGAAAGAGTTTTGGGGCTATGGTAATTACCGATGAAACTTTTTCCGAGCTAATATACCCTTTATTGGATGTTTTTAAGGCGATTCCTTCAGTTTGTGCCAAGTTGAGGACATTACCAATTTCAATTCTACGTCGGTTGCCTGTAAACACCTGATTAGGTTGGTAATCCCATAAACACCACACAAAACTCGTATAGAAATTGCTTCCGTTATTTTTATAACCCAATAGATAACTACGATTTAACACAGAATCCACGCAAGCATCGGTGATCAATCCATCCACCGCGAAACTATCCATTAATTGTGTGGCGATTGTATCCACCCAATGAACGGGTAAACGATACCGTCTAGTGTAAAGATCTACCCAGTTTTTTGAATATAGGGTAATTGAGTCGGTCTCCGCAACTATGGCCTCGCAATCAAAGTTATTTGCATTGGGAAGTACGTTGAATTGCGTTTGATCTTCCCAAAAAAAAGAAAGTTTTTCAGCTTGAATGGTATCTAAGGTCAAGTCTGATTTAAGGAACCGATAGAGACAAAGGTTCTGTCTATTGCCGTTGTTATTTCCAACATCCCCAATAAATACGTGGGTAGCATTAGACGTAATGGCTTCCCAGTCTACATTGGTTGCTCCGCTGATCGTTATCGTTCGCAATACGACTCCAAGGGTGTCGAGTTCGTAAATCACAGCACCTGCGCCAGAGTCATTAAAGGTATAAATGAAATTACCAACTCGAATTAAACCGGAGTTTTCTTGAAGAACATCCGTGAGATTATTAACCAAGCTCAAGGTGTAATTTGTGGGGGGATACAAGCAGCTCCCATCATTTATTAAGGCGTTTCCGTCGTAATTTGTGGCTTGCGGGTCAGTACATCCCCATTGCGATACAACAGATAATGGGAGAGAAATCATGAGTATTAGAATAATTTTGTATCCCATTTTTCCGATTCTGTTTCGTTAATAAGTCCAGCGTCCACTAAAAAATCAATGGTTGGTTTAATGGCTTCAGGCAAGTCTAATTTTTCGGTGTTCCAATCTGTTTCGCGAAGCCATTGTTCCACCTCAGAGTGCTTTAAGTGGTATCGCCAGGCAATGGATTCCGCCGTTTTTACATCATCCGTTATCAATTTAGCTTGATGTTGGACAATTTGAATAATCTCCTGTATAATTTCCGAATGTTCTGAAAGTAATTCTTCACGGCAGGCAATCACAAAACATGGCCATGGGGTATTCACTTGTCCAATGCGCTTGCAGCTACCTTTATCTACAAATGGTTGTGTAGTGTACTTTTCCCAAAGAAAATAATCAGCCTCTTTATTTTCTAAAGCCCAAATCCCACCGTATACATCTCCAATTACATTAAAAAACAAGGATTCTTTATGCCATCCTTTCTGTTGAGCCAGCACATATGACATGAGGTGGGACCCCGACCCATATCGAGAGATGGCAAAACGGTGATGGTCGTTCTTTAATTTGGTATTGAATTCCGTTGGGACATGAATTCCCCATTGAAGCGGGGAATTTACGTAAACACCAACGATTTTGGCCCTTGTTCCTTGTAAAATCGCTTTACTAATTCCTTCTGTAAGTAACACTGCAATGTCTAAACTTCCTGTTTCTAATCCCTTGATCATTTGGCCTGTTCCTCCGGTCATATCTGACCAATGTAGGGAAACATTCAATGGGTCAAAGGCTTTCTCCTCAATGGCTACTCGCCAAGGATAGTTAAAGTGTTCCGGTACACCACCAATTTTAAACTTTTTCATCGAGTTCGTTGAATTGCTTTTCAAAAAGCGTTTTGTATGCCCCTTCTACGGCAAGTAAAGACGAATGAGTGCCTGTTTGAATAATTTGACCTTTTTCCATGACATGGATTTGATCCGCTTGTTGAATGGTTGATAAACGGTGTGCAATAATAATGGACGTTCTGTTTTTTGTTACTTCAGCGATGGCTTTCTGGATTAATAGTTCTGATTCACTATCGATACTAGATGTGGCCTCATCGAGTATTAATATGACTGGTTCATATACCATGGCTCGAATGAATGCAAGAAGTTGACGTTGTCCCACCGAAAGCACCCCTCCGCGCTCACCAATCACATAATCGTATTCACCGGGAATTTTCATAATAAAATCATGCGCTCCAATTTGTTGAGCGGCACGTATAACGCGTTCTCTTGAAATGGTTGGATTACCAAGGGTTATATTATTGTGAATTGTATCGGAAAAAAGAAAAACATCCTGCAAAACCACCCCAATGTGTTTATTAATTTCACTTCGGGTTATCTGATTTAAATCGACCCCGTTAATGGTTATTTTTCCGGCATTGATCTCATAGAACCGTCCGATTAAATTAATAATGGTCGTTTTTCCTGATCCGGTAGCTCCAACCAAGGCCGTGGTTTTTCCTGCGGGAATTAATAAATTAAAGGAGGAGAGTAAGGGATTTTCCGAGGTGTATGAAAAGGATACGTCGTGGAATTCAATATCGCCGTTGCTGAAGGGGGTAGGAAATGCCTCATTGGGTTCAACCTCTTCTTCTTCATCTAAAATCTCAAAGAGTCGTTCCGCTCTAACCACCCCTCTTTGGAAAATATTAAACTTATCTGCTAATTGTCGAATGGGGCGATATAGCTGATTGATCCATAAGGTAAATGCTATTATTTCCCCATATAATTGCGTTAATTGTTGCTGACTTCTCCCTTCTACCATCATCGCTCCCCACACTAACAGAAAAGCAATCGATAAGGAGCTTAAGAGTTCAACAACCGGAAAGAATATAGAATTGGCCCATACGGCACTGATGTGCGCGTCACGATGTTTTTCATTAATTGATTTAAATGCGAGGGCTTCCTTTTGTTCATGGGCAAAAAGTTGAATTAGGCTCATTCCCATGAGGTGTTCCTGCACAAATGTATTCAATCGTGAGACTTGGGTTCTCTCACTTTGAAAGGACTTTTTCATCGCTTTTGCGAAGATATTCGTTGCAAGAATTAGAATGGGAATAGGGATTAAGGTTAATAAACTGAGGCGCCAATCAACCCAAAACATAAATCCGAGGATCGCGATGAGGGAGAGTAAATCACCAAATATTTCCATCAAACCAGCAGAAAAAACCTCAGAAATTGACTCAACATCAGAAACTACCCGTGTGACTAAAGAACCAACCGGTGTTTTATCAAAATACCTCGTTTTAAAGGATAACACCTTGTTAAAAACACGGGTCCTTAAATCACGAATCACGGATTGAGCAAGAAGGTTAGAGGTGTATGCTGAAGCCCAAATAATGAATGTTTCTATCAGTAAAATGCTTAAAACTCCAAGCAAGGCGACCATCAACTTGGATGAATTTTGTTCCTTAACTATAAATTGATCAACAGCTTTACCGATAAGGTAGGGTCGTAAGGGCCCTAAGATTGAAAGGGTAATTACCGCCAATAAAGCGATAAAGAACAACTTTTTATAAGGCCTGACGAACGCAATAAGTCGAATAAATGAATTCGCGGTTACCCTTTGTTTCATCCTGCAAAAGTACCGAAAACCATGATGAAATTTATCGAATTGGGACGCCGCGAGAACTTAATTGTACATTTTTCGAGCTTTTTTCAAGTCCAAACGTGAATTTAGTACCCACACCTACCGTACTTCTCATGGTAATGTTCTGACCGTGAAGTTCTAATATGTGTTTGACAATGGATAACCCTAAACCGGTTCCACCTTCATGGCGGTTTCTACTCTTTTCAACTCGATAGAATCGTTCGAATAATCTAGACCAATGTTTCGGGTCTATTCCTATTCCATTGTCTTTAATTTCAACTAAAATCAAGTCATTGATTGATTCCAGAGTGATTACCGTTGTACCATTTTCATTGCCGTATAAAATGGAGTTCTTCACCAAATTGGTGATTACTTGCCCGATTTTGTTTCGATCTCCTAGAACAAAAATGTTTGAATATTCTCGCTTCAAATTCAACTGAATTTTTTTTTCTTTGGCAAGAAACTCCAGTGATTCAAAACACTCTTTAATCACTTCAACCAAATCGAAAGGTCGTTTTTCTATCGTAAGTTCAGGGCTTTCAAGCCGGGTAATCGCATCTAAATCCTCCAATAACTGAATCATTCGGTCACTGGCCTTAGAGGCTCGTTGAAGAAAATTCATTGCAATTTTCTCTTCTTCAATGGCGCCATCGATCAGGGTATCTAAATAACCTTGGATCGCAAAAACTGGGGTCTTTAATTCGTGGGCTAGGTTGCCGATAAATTCTTTTCGAAATGAATCTTGGGATTTAAGTTGTAAAATTTCTTTGGCACGGTGATTAGAAACTAAATTAACTTGCTCTTCCGCTTCATCGATAATATCATTCAACCGTTGACCCTTGATTAAGGGAGGATTTTGCAAATTTTTATATAAGTTATTTAGCCTATTTTGCAAAAAAAACTTGATACCAAAGTATAGGGTTAAAAAGGTTATTACTCCGAGTAAAAGGGAGAGCACGACCGCAGATACCACCGGACTAAATGGAAGATTAAGGCTCGCTACTTCAAACCAAAACGCCAAAAGTGCCACTAGGGCACTAATTAAGGCAAGTAAGTACTCTGGCTTTAAATGTTTCATTTTCGGTTAAACGTATATCCTACCCCTTTGATGGTACGAATATACGATTCTCCAAGTTTTTCACGTAGTTTTCTGATGTGTACATCGATGGTTCGTTCTCCAACGATGGTTTCATTTCCCCAAACAATCGAAAGAATTTGCTCTCTATTAAATACTTTGCCTGGACGACTGGCTAATAATTCTAACAATTCAAATTCTTTTTTGGGAAGTTGAAGTTCTTTGTTGTTGACTACTACTACAAATTTTTCTCGATCAATGAGAATTCCGAATGAATTTTGCTCTTCTTCAGGCGTTCGTTCAGGATTGATTCTACGCAGTAGCGATTCTATTTTACTGATGAGTAATCGAGGCCTTATGGGTTTACTAATGTAGTCATCTGCACCTGCTTCAAACCCTGCAATTTGTGCATAATCTTCAGATCTGGCCGTGAGAAATGCAATAACTGGCTGAGCAAGTTGTAAATCCTTTCGAATAATTTGACAGGCTTCGATACCATCCATTTGGGGCATCATTACATCCATCAAGATGAGCGAAGGACTTAGTTGTTGTGATTGTTTAACCGCCTCTTCACCATTATTCGCTGTGAAAACTCTATAACCTTCTTTTCGAACGGTATACGATAGAAATTCTAAGATGTCCGGCTCGTCATCAACAATGAGTATGGTATGTCCTTTACTGTTTTCCATAGAAAAAAAGAGGGGCCAGAGGGCCCCTTTAAAAAGTTCAATTAGTTGTTAACGATCAATTTACGAACGCTAGTTCCTTTATCCGTAGAAACTACCACTTGATAGATTCCGTTAGCAACTTGATTTAAATTAATGGTTGCTTCAGTGGCATTTAATACCGTTCTACCAAACGCATCGATTACTGTTACCAATTCCAAAGAAGCACCTGTTAATGATACATGGAATTCAGTAGTTGCTGGGTTAGGTACCAAGCTTAATGCTACTCCAGGTAATTCATCCAAACCAACCGCAATGTTTACGGTAAACGTGGTCACATCACTACAGTTTCCGTTTGTCGCTGTTAGTGTTACAGTATAAGAACCATTGGCAGCATAGGCGTGTAATGGAGCTGCAGCACTTGAATTGGTCATGTCCCCAAAATCCCAAGAGTATGAAGTTGCTCCAGTGGACGTGTTTGCAAACGTTGCAACGTTACCATTGGTTGTAAATGAACCAGCAGCCGTTGGGTTTGCATTGAAGGTAATGCTTGTTGGGGTTGATGTTCCAACACCATTACATGCATTCGCATTGGTTGTAGTTACTGTAATATTCGTTGTAGTTGCAGTTACATTAATCGATTGAGTCGTAGCACCTGTTGACCAAACATAGCTATCAGAAGCAGAAGCGGTTAACGTTACCGTATCTCCGGTACACGCTTCTACAGCAGATGCTTGAATGGTTGGTAGGGGTGCATTACTTACGTTTACAATGGTGGGTTGTGAAGTAGAAGAACAACCGTTTGCGTCTGTGTGAGTTACGGTGTAAGCACCTGTAGTGTTTACAGAAATCGTAGCCGTGTTTGCGTTAGTTGACCATACGTTACCGTTGTTGTAGGAAGAAGTTAAGTTAACGGAACTTCCTGAACATAAGGAGGTTGATCCACTTGCCGTAATGATCGGCGCAGCTGGACTCGCGTTAACCGTAACGGTGATCATCACTCGAGGACTTTCATCTCCTGCCACATTTTTCTGACTTACGTAGAAGTTGAAGGTTCCTGCATTTGAGGTAGATGGAACCGGAGCTGTTGTTGAACCTACACCACCGGTTGCTGCCGCATACCAATATGCAGTATTTCCTGCATTTACAGTAGCGCTTATGGATGCTGCAATTGCACCTTGGCAATACGAAAGGTTCGCAACTCCAGGCGCAGCTACGGAGAAAAATTTAGGATGCGTAAATGTTGCGCCATTCGCGGCAACTGATCCTGCATTTAAACGTGCATCTGGGGTTACCCCAAGCGCTGTAAATAAATTCACCCAGTTAATTTGACCGATCGCTTCCGTTGAATCGTTTCCATCGGCACTCCAAAACGATTGGTAGAAAGCCCCTGATACACCGGCAGAGGTAATGACATTTACTCCATTGTTGAAGTTTGTTAAACTGTTGTTTGAAAACACTAAAGAATCTCCATTAACATTAGCCACTACAGCAGTACCTTCGATAGACAATCCTTTTTCCCAACCGACGATTAGTGAATTAAAGCACGACGTTGCTGTATTTCTTCGAAGACGGAATGCCTTTTCAAATTTTTCACCAACGGGTAGGGTTATCGTACCATTCCCTTTCGGCCCTACTAAGGTCATATTAGAGAAAATAGGACGTGTCTTAGGTTGTGCCGATGACCCTGTAGCATCGTTATCAGATTCAAAACTATTTGAATCACCCGCAGCATCAGACATGTCTTTATCACGAATGGATAATCCAAATTGTATTTTACCTCGGTATCCAAAGTCGGTATCAAAATCGTCATCAATACCTCGATACGCAATAAGGTACTTGCAATTTACTGTTCCACCAAACCATTCGTACGAGTCGTCTCCACTAAAAGAAACTTGTAAATGATCAACCGTTGTTGCAGATCCTACAGAACCAAAGGTAATCCCGTTGATTTCTTTATTAGGTTCTAATGGAATACCCGCAAACTCTACGCGAACGTATTGTAACACCCCCGAGTTGTCATTATCAAAATTTCCACCATGTTGGGTGTCCGTTGATGGAGGTATACCTTCTATATTCACGACACCACCTGGTTGGTTGTTTTTTGCTAATCCCAGAATTACCAAACCTCCCCAGTCCCCTTCGTTACGATTCCCAACAGCCTCATTCGAAGTAAATACAATGGGACTTGCAGCGGTTCCTAGGGCATTGATTTTAGCCCCACGCGTAATAATTAGTGTAGCTTGTGATAACTTATCCCCTCGGATAATCGTACCCGGTTGAATGGTAAGGGTCGCATTGCTTTTAACATAAACTTTGTTGACCAATAAAATAACGCCACTCCATGTAGTATTCGAAGTAATGTCCGTAGAGACCGTAGTTACTGTGGCGGGATAGGCGGTGTTTTCAGGATCAAAATTTGACCATCCGCTCGTCCAATCGGTAGCAGGAGTACCATCCGTTACAGGAAATGCCCCCTGATACGTGGTGGGTGTCCAAAAGGCATCCTGGGCAGATGCGGAGAATAACATACCCAAAAGGGTCAATGACAAGTAAATCTTTTTCATATTAATTTTTTTTTGACAAAGTTCCGACAAGGACCATCAATGCGTGTTACGACGAACTTAAATCGTGTTTATTAAATTGTTAACAAAACCAACAAATGCTAAGGGAAGGTTAACTAAAAGGAATATTTTAGGGATAAGGAAATGGTTTGACCAAAGGTGGTGTTTTGCCATTGGTTATCTCCTTCGTCGTATGTATAGTTTTTATTAAGGTCTTGAAAAAAGACTAATTGATTTGCTAAGGCATCTCGTACATTGAGTCGCAACTCAAAACGGTCATCAAAATTTCGAACGCATTGAAAATCGAGCATGTTTCTTCCGTTTTCCCAAACGCTGGGTTCTTGCTCGTTTCCAACGATGTAAATGCGCTGCCCGACACGGTTATAGGCGACACTCATGGCCCATTTTTTATCTACCGATTGATAGCTAAGACCCGCATTAATCAAATAAGGGGATTGTCCTTGAAGCGGTCTACCATTCGTGTATTCGTTTTGTCCAGCTAACGAATCTCCTACGTTAACCCTTGATTTGATGACCGATCCATTAAGGTTCACCGTCAGTTGATCCCAAAGTTTATGGTTTTCTTTTTTACTTAAAAACCCGAGTTGAAAACGATACTCCACTTCAGCACCAAGCGTTTTTACTCCGGGAACATTGGTGTAAAATAATTCCGGTGCACCTGAAGTTCCGGTTCGGTTTACGAGTTCTATCGGATTGGTAAAGGCTTTATAAAAACCAGAAACATTAAAATTTTGACCATTTCCAATGAGGTATTCGTATCGCAAATCATAATTCATTATGGACGTACGTTGCAGGTTGGGGTCCCCAGAAATGATGTTATCAATAACAAAATTATAAAAGGTAAAAGGGGCCAATTCCCTGAATTCGGGTCTGGAAACGGTTCGATAGGAACTTGCCCTTACGTTCATGCGTGGGGACAAGGAAACGATTAAATTGGCCGAAGGTAGAAAATCAACCACTGTGGTTACGATGCTTGTATCGTTGTTCGTCCCAAATTCAATGTAATCAAATGATTGTCGGTACGATTCTACGCGAAGGCCTCCGTTTAAACGCAACCATTTTTTCCACTTTCCATCCATTTGTAGAAAGCCGGCATGCAATAAAGAATTAGCTTGATAACTGTCATCTACATTGGTTGCCTCGTCAAGCTTAAACCCACCACGACCATTATCCATTAATCCTAAGTGTTCAGGGATGAAAATCGAAGAAGGGGAGGCTAATAATAGGGAGTCATAAAAATTTACCCCTCCACCATTGTATTTGGAAAACCCAAAGTTTCGCGCTTGGAAATCACGGTTTCTGTAGGCATGCATACCACCCATTTTTAATGTGAGTTGGGAAGAGTCACGTTTAAACGATCGTTCTATCTCATAATTGGCGCTGTAAATGGATTCGTTTGCCTCTGACCAAAACATGTTTCCTGCAGCGGTAGGGATGGTTCCATTGTTTTGAATAACCGCAATGTATTGTTCGTTGGGGTCGTCTTCCAAATAACTGTATTTTCGGTAAATGACCCGTCGCAAGGCAGGAATGGTACGGTCTACATCACTATACCCTAAGTTCCATGTAAGCGCATACTTGTTCAAGGTGTGGGTTCCAATCAATTGACTAGAAAGGGCTTTGTTTTGGGTATACCAAAAGTTAGTTGCTTTTTCCCACTGACGTGGATCGTTGTCCATTTCTCTTACACCATTTCGAACGTTGACCTTATCCTCTGAATTGATGGAATAGAGGTTTTTAATCTGAATGGAATGGTTTGCATTCAAAACATACTTCCCATTGAGCATAACGGTATTTAATACGTTCTGGGTAAAAATGGAGTCATTGAGTTCCATGCGCTGTACAACTCCTGAGGCAGATTCTTCGAATTCTCGTCGTGTATTAAAAGAGAACGATTGATTGTTTTGATAACTGTACGCAGCAATAAATCCAAAACTTTGTTTGTTCGGAAATATGTAGGTATTTCCCAGCGTGTACTGGAGCGAGCTATTGGGTAGCGCGGTCCGTGCGAGGGGAGACCAATTGTAATTCATTTTCTGTGCCCATCGTGCTTTTTCGTGGATATCTAACGCAGCATAGGCGGCAGAACCCGGAATGTCGGAAGGTAGTAAGCGTTTTTTTCCTCCAAGTCCTAAAAAATCCAGGGGACTATCGCCAGAGGTATAAAAATTCCGAAACGTACTTATGGCATTGTATCCAAAAGATAGCCCGATGCTATTTATTTTTTTATCAGGGGCATCAATCGTAGCAATTTGTATGATCCCTCCTGCAAATTCTCCAGGAAGCGAAGGCCCTGCTGTTTTTATGATGTTAATTCCTTGAAGGACATTGGAAGGGAAAATGTCGAAGGAAAAGGCCTTGCGATCAGACTCGGAACTGGGCAATGGGGCACCATTTAGAAATGCATAATTATACCGATCGGTTAACCCCCGTACAATAACAAATTTATTATCTTGTATACTCGCTCCCGAAATTCGCTTCAACACATCCGATACTTTTGGATCGGGCGCTTTTCTAATTTCCTCACCACTAATGCCATTCGAAACCATTCCCAAATTATGTTGAACTTTGAGTTGTTGGAGTGTGCCGTCTTTTTTCGGTTTCCGGTTAATAACAACCTGTCCTTTGGTCACAGAGGAAGGCTCTAAGCTAACATTTATCGTTTTAACTTCATTTTCACTAAGTTCAATGGTGGAGATTGTCTGAGTCGTAAATCCTCCTCGTTTTACTTCAAGGGTATAGATGCCTTTGGGTAAATCCACAAAAAGGTAGCTACCATTGACACCACTTTGCTGGGTTTTGTTTAATTCTTTTATGGTTAGCGTTGCTTTTTCAATGCCTGTTTTTTGCGAACCATCCTGTATGGTTCCTTGCAGGGAAGATTGGGCGTTAATGCACGGATACGAACCCAAAATGAATAGAACTATTAAATATACACGCATGTTTTTTTTTGTACAAAGGTCTGTCCATGCCTTGACCATATCGTTAAGCGAATGTTATGTAAACATTAAGGTTCTATCCTAGCCCTAACCGTTAAAAAAGAATCTTTCAAACCTAAGGTTTAACGGTACGCGTTGCTAATCACGTTAAGATCTGTATTTTAGGCTCATGAAAAATTTCTTTTTGATCGCCTTGTGCGCCACAGGAATCGTTGGTGCGCAACCCGTGATAGTAGCTAAAAACAACGACGGATTTTATCGTTTAACTTCCGAAGGTGGCTCCTATTTCGCCGAAATTTCGTTGGATTGCGCAGGCAAATTTGATATGGATGAATTTCCAGCTTTTCATGGTTGTTTAGATTGGCATAGCAGTGTGCATAACCATTGGTGCATGATTCGCCTCCTTAAAAAATTTCCCAATTTACCCCAAAGAGAACGAATTTTGAATCGGCTGCGATTTTCTTTAAGTCAAGACAACATCTTCCAGGAAGTAAACCTATTGAAAACAATGGGCGATGGATGGTATGAATTCCCTTATGGACAAAGTTGGTTCTTAAAGTTGGCAGAGGAATTGAAAACGTGGGATTATTATGAAGCGACCTATTGGTTAAATAACATAAAACCGATGCTGGCCTTAATTGAGAAAAATCACATGAATTATTGGTCAAAACGACCTTCGGTTCCTTTATCAGGGAGCCACGATAGCCCTGCCATGGGAATTTCGTTTGCTCTCGATTATGCTCGCGCCTTTAATCGTGACAAATTGGAAGGATTATTAGTCAATGTAGCAAAGCGGTTTTACCTCCATAAAGCGAACGTTTCCCTTGCGGACGAACCCATACATTTTGATTTTATGTCTGCCGGTTTGTTGGTGGTGGATTTAATGCGTAAAGTATTGTCGCACAACGAATTCGTTCATTGGATGAATCATTTTTCCCCAATTTTGACAGAACCATCATCCGTGGATCAAGCCTTGGCCATTAAAAAGACGGACGATCATTTTGGGTACGAAGCCCATTGGGATGGGTTTCACCTAAATCGGATTTGGTGCTTGAATGGAATTCTAAGCACTTGGCCAGAAGGTGAGTCTAAAGAAAGACTAAAACTCCTTTGGGTAAACAACATGAATGCAATGTGGGATTACGCCCAAAAAAGCATTGGCAAAGGCAATTACGATGTAGACCACTGGCTGTCTTCGTTTTCCGTATTTGCGCTGCTCGGATATCACCAAGACTAGCGTTAAGTAGGTAAAAAGAGTGCGAACTAAGGAAACGGCCTTATTCAAAAACAATTTTCATTTCCACCCTACGGTTTTTACTGCGTCCCTCTGGCGTACTGTTGTCAGCAATTGGCTTGGTTTCACCATAGAATTTAACAATAAATCGATCGGCATCAATCCCCCCTTCAAGCGTCAAATAGTATCTTACCGCCTCCGCTCTCTTTTTCGACAAAAGCATATTATTGGCGTCATTTCCTACATTGTCCGTATGGCCTGTGATTTCTAATTTCCACGTCGGTTTTTTGTTTAATACCGAGGCTAATTCATCCAATGATTTATACGATCCAGCCAATATGATATCCTTGGAAAATTCAAACTCTAGGTTATCAAAAGCTGTTTTCAAAATTTCTTCAACTTCTTTTTCAATTACAGGACAACCATTATTGGTAATCGGACCAGGGGTGTTAGGACACTGATCGTCTTTATCCAACAGTCCGTCGGCATCCGTATCCTTGTATGGACACCCTTCATTTTCTTTCGGGCCAAACAGGTTAGGGCACTGATCGTCTTTGTCCAAGAGACCGTCACCATCGCTATCCTTATAAGGACACCCATTGTTCTCTTTCGGTCCAAAGGACGTTGGACAGGCATCCATCATATCGATGATGCCATCGTTGTCGCTGTCAGGACAACCATTGAACTCTTTCTTACCAAAATTCGTTGGACAAGCATCGTCTTTATCTAGAATTCCGTCGTTATCGCTGTCTTTGTACGGACATCCACCATTTTCTTTGGGTCCTACCAGATCAGGACAACCATCGTTTCGGTCCAAGATGCCATCCCCGTCAGAATCAGGCCATGGACAGCCGTTGTTTTCTTGAGGCCCGACCATTAAAGGACATTCATCGGCAAAATCATAAAGTCCATCTTTATCGGAGTCAGGACAACCGCTTCCTTCTCGAGGACCAAAATTATCCGGACATAAATCCTCCATGTCGGCGATACTGTCGTTGTCTCGATCAGGACAGCCTTTCAAATAAAGCATACCAGGTACCGTTGGGCATTGATCTTTGGTGTCAATAACTTTATCCCCGTCAGTATCAGGACATCCGTTAAATTCTTTTAACCCAGCTAAGTCGGGACAATCGTCCAGATGATCCATGATCTTATCTCCGTCACGATCGGGACAGCCATTAAATTCTTTCAATCCTGGAATCGTTACACATTGATCCTCGTTGTCCTTAATGCCGTCTCCGTCTGTATCAGCACATCCTTTAAATGCCCATGTTCCGGGTTGGTCAGGACAGTCATCCATTTTGTTGGATACTTTATCGTTATCATCGTCCTCTACTTCCTGATAAAGGATGGGTAACCTCAGGCCGGTAAAAAACTCTAACCCAGAAATTTTTCCACGAGCCAGAAGCATACGGTAATCGGTTATTCCGACGGTAAGCGGACCCAGTCGGGTTGCGAGCCCCGCTTTAAATCCGGAATAGGTGTTGTAAGATACGGGAAAGTGTAATCCAAATCCAGCAAAATCAATGCTTGGGGTAACGCTAAATTGACTAGGAGCCTTGACTTTGGTGTCTGTTTTTTTACCAATTAAATTCATCATTGCCGTGGCATTGATATAAAAAGGTCTCCAAAGATGGTAGTCAACCTGAAGGCTAAGTGCGCTCGGCGTTCGCATGTTAAAAGTGGATCCTGTGCTTTGCGCAGCGACCCAGTCTTGATCGGGGTTATTGATAAGGGAGTCAATTACTTGGTCAAATTCTTGAAGGTTTTCGGCAGATTGAAAAACCGTTAAATCAAATGGGTTATTGGAATTTACACGAAAATTTCTACTCAATCCTCCTTTTTTAAATCGCATGGCACCAAGGTCGAGAATTGAAGCACCAACCCTAAGTTTGTATTTATTTTTGTAGCGAGCCCAAATACCAGATTTGCCATCCATGTCATATTGGTAATTTTGATAACCTTGCCTCCATTCGTATACCACCCCTAGATCAACGCCAACTCCCCAATTGGATGCCCTCTTTAAATAGTCCATTGGTGTTACCGGAGGGGTTACTATGAATTCATCGATGTTCTGAGAATAGCCGTAATTAAAGTCTCCTTGGAGCGAAAAAGAGGTGTCCTCATTCTTCAGATTGTAGGAAAAATTATTGGTGTAAAAATAGGCTCCTGCAACCCCACTTAGGAGCTTCAAGGAACCCCCTGCTTTTAAGAAATGCTCTTTCTGATCTAAAACCACTTGGCCGTAGTTGAACCCATATTCCCCCCAGGTTAGATGGTTTATGTTTATTAACTCTTCGTTTAATTTTTGATTCCAAAGCAAGCTATAGTCTAACCCATTTTCAGCTAATACTGCCAATTTGGGGTCCATGTTATCAATATTGGTTATGGAACGATATCGAGCAAAAAAACCAATGGCTACCCTTGGAGAAACGTGAAAATTCAGGTTAAAAAGATCGACTTGGGTCTGACTATATAAACCCAATACTTTTTTAGAATCTTTTGTGTAATTACGAACGATAAACCGGTCCATAAAAGTAGAGTCGGGACTAGTCCAATAATTAAATATAGCCGTGTCTCCGAAACTTTGTTTCCACCAATAACCCCCATCGCCTTGTGCTTGTCGCATGGCTTTCGCATCAAAGTAGCCAAAATTCTGATAAAGGTTTTGGTTTAATCCGACAATATTCCAATCAAACACAAAGCGTCCGTCAACGAAACTAGCGGGCTGTAACTGTGTGCCCATGGTCCCAGCATAATTACTCGTAGAAACGCCTAAATAGGTTTGGGCTACAAAGGAAGCATTAAACCATAAGCAAAAAAGGAAAAGTAGGTAATGGTAGGTTCTCATAGGTTAGGCATTAAAATATCGTCATGGATGCAAAGCGTTTACCCTACACCCATTATGATTAGTCAATTTAACCATTCAAAGGTAACATTTATAATTCGGGATTAAAAACCATAGTTATTCAATTTCGTTGGCGTTAATCCTTTCACGTTGATCCAAAACGAGGGAAACGGGACCAAATGTCCTTCTATGGTAGGGGCTGACACCTTGTGATTGAAGCGCTTTTAGGTGTTTTTGTGTTGGGTAGCCCATGTTGTCTTCCCATCCGTAGTAGGGGAACGCTTTGGCCGCTTTTTTCATGAATTCGTCACGCGCTGTTTTTGCCAAAATGGAGGCAGCCGCGATGCTTTGGTATTTTCCGTCACCCCCAACAACGCAGGTGTGGTTAAGTCCCTGTATGGGGTTAAAACGGTTGCCATCGATCAGGACATGGGACGGCCGGACGGACAACCCCAGAATGGCTTTTTTCATAGCCTCTAGGCTCGCGTTGAGGATGTTGATTTCGTCAATTCGTTGGGCATCAACGAAGGAAATGGAATATGCCAACGCGGATTGTTTAATTTCTTCAACCAATGCAACTCGTTTGGTAGAACGTAGTTTTTTAGAATCATTTATCCCCAGAATTGGACGAGTGAGGATTACGGACGCCGCTACTACGGGGCCAGCCAAGCAGCCCCTTCCTGCTTCGTCGCATCCGGCTTCAAGTGGTGCCTCGTACATTTGGAATAAAAGCGTTTTCATTTGAATTCTTGGTGTTAATTTGCTAATTTCGTTTAAAAAAAGAACATGCGAACAATCGTAACCCTAATGGTTTTCCTTTCAACAGCGACTTTGATGGCTCAGCCCACGGTGGTAACCGCTGGATTGAAACAAAACCAAATGAGTGTGGAGGCAAAAAAAGGCCATTTTCAATGGATTTTCCCTAACGGCTTCACGAAGGAAAAAATAGACCAATTAGCAAAGTATTATACAAGCGCATTCACCTACCGCTTTGATGCTAAATCTAACCAGGTAGATGTGTATGCCGTTGAGGATAGCGAGGAAACCAGACGCATAATGCTCCGTTTTCTCGGGGCTTGTCAATTTAAGACCGTAAAGGTAGAGGACAAAGAATACCTTCTATATGAATTTTATGATCAATTCATGCAGTATAATGAAAAGGAATAAGTGTTTTTTAGGGGTCATACTGGCTCTCGTCTTGGGGGGGTGTTCTGTAGCAAAGAAAATGGAGTATGGCCTTGTTAGTGTGGATGCTTCTGGAGCAATAACGGTGGCTGATTTAGTGACCAAAATGAGCCAAAGTCAAGAACCACAAACCGTCACCATTCAAGCCCCGTTGTCTGCGGTTTGTCAAAATGCAGGGTGTTGGATTCAGGTTCAAAAACCGGATGGTAGTGCACTAATGGTTCGGTTTAAAAATCACTTCACGATCCCGCCTTCGACCCCGTTGGGTACCGAAGCGATTATTCATGGAAAGGCATATTGGGATACGGTTTCGGTAAAGGCCTTGCGTCATTATGCCGAGGATGCAGGAAAAACCAAAGCGGAAATTGATGCCATCAATAAACCGGAGTTTAAGCTCAATTTCGAAGGAGATGGTATTAAACTACTAGCACAAGAAGGGGAAAAGAAAAAAAGACATCGATAATCCTAGAAGCGATACGTCTGTTTGGGCGTGACAAGAAAATGTAATTTTTCATCAAACGCTTCGCAAGGAATATTTTCAATGGGCTCAAAAAAACTAAGGCCAATTCGAATCGCCTGGGAGGAACAATCTTTCAACAATTTATCATAAAATCCTTTGCCATACCCGATGCGATTTCCGCCGAAATCAGCTGCAAGTAAGGGTATAACAATAACGTCTAAAGCTTTCGCCTCAATCGTAGTTTTGGGTTCTACAGGCTCTGGGATTCCATACGGGTTTTCCTTCAACTGAGTTTTTTGATCAAAGGAAAAATGAGCCATCGTTCCTTGTTGAAAATCGGTTACGGG
>JBJTWF010000113.1:0-1601 GCA_046081565.1 Flavobacteriales bacterium
ACCGAACCGCTTCGTTCGCCAAAAAACAATTCGTAATCCCAGGTGATGGCTATTTTCATCGCGTTCCTTCGGGATTATACATGGTTACCCCCCGTTCATTGAAGGCCGTCACCATGACATCAAACATTTTTTTGGCATCAAACACCAAGGTTTTCGCTTTACCAATCTGGACTTCACGATAGACCCCTTCATGTAAGAATATCGGCAGTAATTCATCGCAACGGCGTTTTTTTGAATATTCGGGGTTATGCACTTTGGTGGTAATGATGATCTCTTTCCCATCATAATCAAGAACAGGCAGCTTGAATTCTTGAGGATAATATACGGGAACGCCAACATCAATAGCGTCTTCGAGGGTGTGTAAATGGGTACCTGCATTATCGAGCGTTACCCCGATGTATAAAATCTTTCCACCGTTTTGAATCAATTTTCCGTAAGGAGAATCCCCGTGGTAAGGGGTGTTTTTTACCGTATGGTCTTTTATATACTCATAGGCATCTACTCCCCAGGCTGCAACTGGTTCGGTGGGATGAAGGCTACGGAGAACCTCCGGAAATTTCCTAAATACCTCAGAAATGGCCCCCATGGCTGAGGGAGTGTTAAGAACATCGAAAACGGGATTCGATTGCACGTAATCGAACTGTAAGGTAGGAATCGGCGAAGTGGGCATTAGGATTGCTCCCGAGGAACCAATGACCTCTTTTAACGCATCAATAAACGATTCCGGTCCCTTTTCCAAGACCCCCATTTTGGACATGCTGGCATGAACCATAACTTGGTCTCCTAGCGTAATCCCTGCGTCGGAAAGGTGCACTGATAGATCGTTTTCTGTCCAGACTTTACCGCTCAGAACCCACCTTTCCATTTGGGCATTAAAGCGTTTTTTCTTCCAACGTTTTTTTAGATCTTTCAATCCTTTGGGCACCCAATCTCTCCAGTGAAATGTCATCAGGGCGAATTTACGCAAACTTGAGGGAGAAAATTAACGGAATTTTAATAAAATTTTGGGGCGAAGGGCATCTATCTTTAGCTTGGATTCGTATTTTTACGCAAAAGAAAGCCTATGAAAAATCTTGTTGTTGTTTTATTTTTTGTTCTTGGTACCATAGCCTTTGGTCAGAAAAGCATAGATGAGCGAGCAAAAGAACAAACGGATGCGATGAAAACGCACTTAACCCTTACGCCAGAACAGTACACCAAGGTATTGGAAATCAACCGAGGAATCATTCAAAAAAATACAGACATTGAAAATTCTTCGTACAGTACAGAAGTCAAACGCGAAATTATTCAATCCAACCGAAAGGCACGAAAAGCCATGTTGAAAGATGTGTTAACGGCTGCCCAGTACGAAAAGCTCGAGGAAATGGTAAAACAGAATCGAGAAGAAGCAAAGGATTCTGAAATTAAACAGTAAGGTCGTCCCGGGAAACCGGGATTTTTTTTGTTCCTTCGCATTGGTATGTCTCTACCCAACGTTTCTCTTTCCCCGTCCAATAGGCCTTTTCTTTTGCCCGTTTGGTTACTTATCTTTGGGTTTGTCTTTTTACTTTACGGCAATTCCCTAACGAATGGATATGCCTTAGACGATGAATTGGTTACGA
>JBJTWF010000114.1:0-3955 GCA_046081565.1 Flavobacteriales bacterium
GAGAAATTAAATTTAATGTTTTCCTAAAGGAAGCCTTAGCCCTCGGAGCTGATTTTGTTGCTACGGGTCACTATTGTCGAAAAATAATTCACGACGATGGTAATCACGGTTTGTTGAGCGGTTTAGATCCAGAAAAAGACCAAAGTTATTTTCTTTGTCAGGTACGACAATCACAATTACAAAAGGCCCTCTTCCCTATTGGTGGTCTAAAGAAAGCGGAAGTGCGCACTATTGCGCTGGCCCAGGGAATTCATACGGCTGATAAAAAAGATTCGCAAGGGTTATGTTTTGTTGGAAAAATCAGTTTACCCACGTTTCTGCAACAACAACTCGCACCCAAGCAGGGCGCTGTTATCGAGATCCCCGAGGACCTACAACAATTTTCGGATTACAACGCGATATCGAATACCTTGGATCATGTTGTCGCTTTATCAGAACCATTTTCATACGATGGCTCTATGGGCGAACCCGTAACGACCCATCAAGGAGCGCATTATTATACCGTTGGGCAACGAAAAGGACTTCATATTGGCGGACGTCCCAAACCCAGTTTTGTTTTAGCAACAGATACAAAAGAAAACATAATTTATTCGGGACAAACAGACGAACATCCAGGGTTGTATCATCGCGCGTTACGCTTGGCAAAGGAGGAAGTAAATTGGATTCAAACGCCATCCGAAGCGATGCTTGAAACAGGCTTGGAATGTTCTATTCGCATTCGTTACCGACAGCCCCTTCAAAAAGGAATACTAATAAAAAAAGAGGGTACTTTATACCTTTGGTTTGAAACGCCTCAACGGGGCATTACGCCGGGTCAGTTCGCGGCGTGGTACAACGGAGATGAGCTTTTAGGGTCCGGAGTTATTTCGAATTAATTGAGGTTTACCGAAAAGAATATGGATTGCTCTTTCGATTCAGCCTCGCTGTTTTTCCTAATTTTATCCATAAGGTCTGCCGCCTCAAAAATTGACATATTGGATTTCGCTCCTTGCTCGCGATGAATGGAGAGTTTCAGTTTTGCTTCGCGGACTACTTTGCTTCTGAGGCTTTGTTGATATTGTGACATGGTTAAAATTTTGTAACGATGGCATCTTACGGACAACATGTAACGAGGTTACAAAAATGATAAACCTTAACGAAATACACCCTATGGTTTGTGCTGATAGCAAAAGCCATCGGAATCGGTCGTTTTTCGTTTACATTGTGCCCCAGCTTTGGTAATGCCATGGCATTGAACTGCAGTTGAATTTACGTTACCACCTCCTTGACTTGTGGTAGACGTTTGGATTTTCATCGGTTTCCATGACCAACAGGAAACGCACACTTCTTTTTCCACTTTATCTTCTAGCCCATCCGGAAGTTTTGGGAAAAAATCAATGCCTGTTTCTTTTTCCACTTGATCAATTGGTACAGCAAAAGAAGCGAGATCCGAAGCGCTGTAGGCATTAGGCATAAGGAAACCAATGGCCTTAGAATCTTCTCCGCGATAGTCTAAAATGACTTTATAATAATATTTGGGAACCGAAACACCATTACCTCCAATTTTCACCAAACCATCCGTAAGCAAGGGTCCAGTGACAATATAAACTGAAGTATACGTAACGGCCCATGCGCGTACTTGTTCCTCTAGTTTTTTCCAAATGCCTCGATTAAATCCGGGTTCTTGAGGACTCATGTTACTGTAATAAAACGATTCGCTCATGGCTCGTTCAGACCACCCCATATCTGCGGCAGGAGCTAAATGTCCGCGATCATAACCCGAATTGGCATAATCTGAAGCCATTGCCGATCCCGTAGACACCTTGGGATCAGGAATAAAATTATCGGTTCGATTAAATTTCTTAACGGTCTCTTCCTCAGTTAGGTGGTAGGCAACCCAAACCGCCTGTTCGTGCTTTTCTGAATACTGTAATTGATACCCTTCATGGCGAATAACGGGGTAAGAACCAAGTAATTTGGGTATTTCTAATCCCTGAATCCGTGAGGTTGTATCCCCTGGAATTCGATCTGCCTCCACGGCTCCTACTTCTGGTGTCTCATGCGAAGTGGGATTGGAACGCTTGGCTGTCCAATCTTCCTGATCTGGCGCTTTGCTTTGTTGACAATAGGTTGCACTAAATAATAATCCAAGTACGATGGAAAGGTGAATTATTTTCATCGAATATTTTTTTTATCGAGTAGATTAATAAAATGGAATCCTTTGGGTGAAAAGCCTTGATTGTAAAAAAACTTATGCGCTTTAAAATTCGTGGTGTAGGAATCCAAGGCCATCATGTTGCAGTTTAAATCGGTAGCCTTTTGCTGTAAAAATTGCACCATTAATGCGCCAACCCCCTGACCTCTTGTCTTTTCAGAAACCACGATGTTATCTATTTCCAAGTATTTACCACACCACAATTTATTTCCAATCCAAACCCCACATACCCCCAGGTATTTACCCCTTTCTTTTACGACAATTTGGGAATAATTGTGTTTCACCATGAACGTTAACTCCGATTGGTATTCTTCTATACTTAGTGAAGGATACAATTCCTGAATAACCGAAAAGGTATTAAGCATCTCATCCACCGTAAAAAGTTCCTGTACTTCCATCGTTATTTTTTAAGCAAATTCGTATCAAAAAGGGTTAAAATTCTACGGTATTCATCGTACCAAGAATATGCTTCCTTGAATCCATGTTCTTCCACCGGATAGGCGGCCAGTTCCCAATTCGTTTTTCCTAGCTCAATCAATCGTTGCTGAAGCCTTACGATATCCTGGAATTGGACGTTATCGTCTACCATTCCATGCAACATGAGTAATGGTTTTTTTAGTCCTTCTGCAAAATAAATGGGAGAACTTTTACGGTAGGCCTCTGGGTCCGTTTCAGGATAATTTAGGATATTACTGGTATATTCATGGTTATAATGCGCCCAATCCGTAACCGAACGAAGGGCTGCACCACAAGCAAAAGCCTCTGGATGTTGGAATAACCCCATCAAGGTAACAAAACCACCATAAGAGCCCCCGTAAATTCCGACGCGATTGGTATCTACACTCAAGGTCGCGAGGTACTTTTTTGCATCGATAAAATCTTGAACATCTCTACCGCCCATATGACGATAAATTGCCGTACGATAATCCCTTCCATATCCAGCGCTAGCACGATAATCAACATCTAATACGGTATAACCTTTATCCACTAGGAGGTTGTGAAACATATATTCCCGATAATAATGACTCCACCAACTGTGTGCATTTTGCAAATACCCAGCGCCGTGTACAAAAAGTATAGCTGCGCCATTTGTTTTTTCATCAACAGGCTTATACAATCTTGCATTTACATCGTTTCCATCGCTTGCTTGGTAAGTGACGTAATAAGGTAATTTCCAAGTATATTCATTAAATGCGCTTGATGCTGAATTTGTAATTTTGATAGCCGGTTTGTCTTTAGGTTTAACATAAAGTTCCCAAAGTGTATTCGCAGTGGATCCTAAATAGGCTAAATCTTGTTCATTCGGTGAAATAGCGAAATCTTTAAAACCACCAGTAACATTAGAAATAACAGGTACCATCTTTTTATGAATTCGATGAAGCCAAGCGCCTTGCAAACACCTTGAGTTGGTAGCGTTATGAACCACAAAATAACGAACACCATCGGAACTTAATGTAACGGACTGCATTTCAAACCCTCGACCTCCTGGATAAACCAGATCCTTTTTCTTGGAGCTCAAATTCAATTCATACAGTTGTGAAAACCCATTTTCCTCGGACTGAAAATAAATCATCTCCTCTTGCTGAACAAAACCAAGCGTAGCATTTTCCATATTCCATTCCGAAATTCCTGGACCACCAATCCATGCCTCGTCGTGTTGGAGATCCAGCTCTTGAACGGTACCATTCAGCAGGTTAACCACGACAATCCAACGGTCTTTGTTATCTGCCGCTCTAACATCCAATAAAGCCAGTGGTTTAT
>JBJTWF010000115.1:0-2519 GCA_046081565.1 Flavobacteriales bacterium
TCTACCTTCGCTTTTGCCGAAGTTTCATCGTTAGCATCTATAAATAGACGGATGTGTCGCCCAATCCGTACGCCCTCAATTTCATGTAGACCTATGGTAGCCATGGCTTTAGTTACAGCCTTCCCTTGCGGGTCTAGTAAGGCGTCTTGTGGCATCACATCTATTTCCGCTTTAAATCTCATGCTTTCTTTGTTGTTTGGTTTTCAATGATGGATAAAATCACATACAAAAGTACAATTATTGGAAGTGCATAAGTTTTAAAACCTAAAATTGTTATCAACGAAACGCTTAACAATAGGTACTGATAAAGGTTGTCTTTCAGGCTAAAATTTTTAATTTTTAAGGAAAGTAAAGGGATTTCAGAAATTAATAAAACAGGAAAAACCAAGGCGGTAACGGCCATTATTAGCGGATCTAAAACCCATGGAATTGAGGATTCAACAGGAGGAGTGTTTTCAATTCCAATTTGCCAATGAAGCAGGGGAAAGAATAAAAAGAATATGGTGTTTGTCGGCGTAGGTACCCCAATGAATCGATCCCCTTGACGGGAGTCATTGTTGAATTTTGCCAGACGAAACAACGAGAAAAAAGGAATGCTTAAGGCCGAAAGAGCTAAAAAATCTTCCCACCGATGAAATTCAAGCAGTTGGTATTTTTTTAAGACCATTTCGGGTTCGATGAGTTGCCTAAGTTCTATGGTCATGAACATTAATATGCCCGGAGCTAAACCAAAAGAAACAAGGTCGGCTAATGAATCTAAATCTTTACCGATCGATGAACTTGTTTTGGTTAATCGAGCGATAAAGCCATCCAAAAAATCGAAAACCATGGCGAAACCAAGGGCCAAACAAGCCAACTCTAATCGGCCATACATTCCAATAACGATTGCAATGATTCCACAAATAAAATTTCCTGCCGTAAATAGATTGGGTAGATTGAACATCTTTGTTAGATATTAAGGCATATTTCGACGAAGGTAAATGAAAAATCGCTTATATTTATCGGGTTAAAGATAAGTTGTAAACACAATAAACCCTTCTTGAGCGAAGTTCTCTTTTTAAACCTCATATGAAAAAAGTAAGTTCACTATCGTTCCTGTTACTCTCAACACTTAGCTTCGCGCAGGCTCCTAAATACTCTAATGAATTTCTGCATCTTGGCGTTGGCGCCAATGCGTTCGCTATGGGAAATGCTGTTGTCGCCAGTTCCAGCGATGTGGCTTCAGCGTATTGGAATCCTGCAGGACTCTCTCAGGTACAGGATTGGTTACAGGTCTCAGCGATGCACTCAGAATATTTTGCCGGAATTGCGAAATACGATTACGTCGGGGCCGCCCATTCGTTAGGAAATAGAGGTACGCTTGGATTTACGTTTCTGCGCTTCGGGGTAGATGATATTCCCAACACCACCCAGCTCATTGATAACGATGGTCGCATCAATTACGACAACATCACCACCTTTTCTGCAGGAGATTATGCCTTTATGGGTTCTTTTGCACGAAAACTTAAGCCTGTAGGTTTGTCCGTTGGAGGTACAGTAAAAGTGATCCATCGCCGCGTGGGTGATTTTGCTAAATCATGGGGTTTTGGATTAGATGCGGGCATGCATTATCAACGAAATGAACATTGGCGTTTCGGTCTTGTCGCTCGCGACGTAACCTCAACGTTTAATGCTTGGGTGTTCAATTTAGATGAAAACATGCAACAAGTATTTATCGCCACCGGGAACGAATTACCTGTCAACGGAATGGAGCTTTCATTACCGAGATTCATAGGTGGAGTGGCTTATTCTAGCCCTCTGGGTAACGATGAAAAAGGATTTCGGTTGACAACAGAATTGGATGTAGATGTAACGACGGATGGTCAGCGGAACACGGTTCTCTCGACCGATCTCGCTTCTATCGATCCACACCTTGGCATTGAGTTGGCCTACAAAAAATTGGTGAACCTGCGAGGAGGGATTTCTTCCATCCAACAATATCAATCCGTTATTGGTGAAAAAAACTGGGGATTTCAACCTAACCTTGGGCTCGGTATTGGAATTAAATCGTTCCATCTGGATTATGCCTTTACACGGTTAGGCGCTTCAGGAGCGGGATTCTATACCCATGTTTTTTCGTTTAAATTAAAACTAAATCAACCTGTGAAGACGTAACATGATTCGGTCTTTTATCCTTTTCCTACTACTCCAACTTTTTCATTTCACGTTCTATGCACAAACGTTTGGAAATGAATGGATCAATTATCAACAGAAGTACTTTGCGTTTCCTGTGGTTCAAAATGGAATTTACAAAATAGGATATCAAACGCTTTTGAATGCGGGCATTCCAGTTTCTTCCATACCTATTCAAGCGTACCAGCTGTTTGGTAAAGAGAAAGAACAACCGCTGTATATTCCGGACAACGGTAATGATGTGTTAGATCCCAATGAGTTCCTTTATTTCTATGCAGAAAAAAACGATGGTTGGTTAGATTCGACCCTATACGACACTCCAGGGTGGATGGGAAATCCAATGTATA
>JBJTWF010000116.1:0-19253 GCA_046081565.1 Flavobacteriales bacterium
GTAAATGGCCGCTTATGCCTACTTGGCCTCCCACCATGAGGTGTTTCCCTAATTTGGCAGATCCCGCAATTCCTGCTTGGGCGGCAATGGCCGTATGTTCGTCGATCACTACGTTGTGGGCAATTTGACATAAGTTGTCAATTTTAACCCCTTTTTTCAATACGGTTGACCCCATTGTAGCTCGGTCAATGGTGGTGTTTGCTCCAATTTCAACATCGTCTTCGATGACCACGTTTCCAATTTGGGGAATTTTGTGGTAGGCTCCTTGATCATCCGGAGCAAAGCCAAAGCCATCGCTTCCAATTACGACTCCCGAATGCAGGATACATCGTTTTCCAATGACCATGGAATCATACACGTGCACACCAGCAAACAAGGTGGTTCCTTCCCCAATGGATGCATGATCGCCTACGGAACAATGAGGATGAATGTTTGCCCCTTTTCCGATGAAAACGCCTTCTCCGATAGAGACAAAAGCACCAACGTATACGTTCTCTTCAACGGTTGCCGAGGGGTGAATAAATGCATGGGGATGAATTCCTGGTGCTTTTTGTTTTGCCTGACTGTAGGCTTCAAGTAATTTCGCAAAGCAAGCATAAGCGTCCGGGACTTTTATCAGTGTTAAGGATGAAGGCAATGCTTTGGTAGGCGTAAAGGTATCGTTTACAATACAAATACTCGATTGGGTTTGGTATATAAAGGCTTCGTATTTTGGATTGGAAAGAAACGAAAGCGTTCCTGGGGTTCCTTCTTCTATTTTCGAAACACCACCTATAGAGACGTTGGGATCGCCAACAATTTCACCGGAAACGAGGGCTGCAATTTGCTGTGCACTAAATTCCATAACCCAAAAGTAAGGCATTCGAGCGCGTTGAAAACGTTCTTAAGAAGGGATTTATTAACAATGTTGGCTTAATCGTTATTGCTTGCCATAAGCCATGGAGCGCACCTCAATTTTTTCTTGAAAATAGAAGGCCGTTAAACATAACGTTTTGCTGTGATACGGAATGAGAAGCTGGTGCGTCGGTTTTGCTTCATTCAAAGACGTTGATTCGAGCACTATTTGTCCATTTTCAAAAAAGAGACGGGTAACTTTCTCTGGGGTATCCCCCCCGTTCAGCCCTTCGATCGCATATTGATTCCAATCGCCGTGAAACCAGTTTTTTTGCGGTTTGAATAGCACAGGTTTTAACAATCCACGGGTACGCTGGAAGGTGGAGGGTGAACGGTGTAGAAAATCAACCTCAACCAAAAAGTCCTGATCGTGGAGCGTAATAAGGTAGGTAAGGCTTTTCCCGTTGGGAAGTTCCCCAAAGAGAACATAGGTTTTCCGTGCTGGTTTAATGTCGCTTTCTGAGAACGATACGCTCGAGTTCTCCAACAGTTTTCGTAATCCTTCGGTAGAAATATGCTGTTGCTTGAGAAAGGCTAAATCGATGGAGTCAGCCACCATAACCCGGCTCAACAAGGACTCTTTCACCCGGTTACCAGGAGTCCAGGAACAACCTTTTTGCTTAAAAAGTAGTACCACGAAGACCAACCCAATACCGAAGCCAATCCCGTAGTATTTTAACCTGCGAAGAAACGTATTCATAAAACAGCCAAAAGCCGTTTTTTAATTGAGGAGAGAATCCAGTTTAGTGGCTAAGGTAGCCTTCGGGACCGCACCAACCGATTTATCTACCACCTCACCGTTTTTGATGAAAAGAATGGTCGGGATGCTACGAACTCCAAATTTGGAAGCAACTTCTGAATTGGCATCAACATTTACTTTTCCAACCAAAGCCTTGCCTTCATATTCGTGATGAAGTTCTTCGATTACCGGTCCAATCATTCGGCAAGGACCACACCATTCAGCCCAAAAGTCTACGACTACTGGTTTGTCCGATTTTAGAACCAGTTCGTCAAAATTTGCGTCGGTTATTTCTAGTGCCATTTCTTTAAAAATTTTAGTTTTTTCAGTGCAAAAGTACAAAAAATTATTCTTTCCTCGTGAATTACTACCGCAATTCCTCCGCTAAATATTTCGCCGTGTGTGAGGTCTTATGATAGGCTTTTACAAACGCTTCAGGCGTTCCAGTTCCCACTATGCTTCCCCCTGCTCGTCCTCCTTCGGGCCCTAAATCAATGATATAGTCGGCGCATTTTATTATATCCATGTTATGCTCTATGACCAATACGGTATTCCCCTCGTCTACCAGGCGTTGTAATACTCCTAACAACAAGCGTATATCCTCGAAATGTAACCCCGTAGAAGGTTCGTCTAATAAATACATGGTCTTGCCGCTTGCTTTTTTTGCAAGTTCGGTGGCAAGTTTTACCCGTTGCGCCTCACCGCCAGATAGGGTAGTTGCCGATTGACCCAAGGTAACATAACCCATTCCTACGCTCTCAAGGGTCCCAAGAATTCGTTTTATTTTGGGAATGTGATCAAAAAAGAGATGGGCCTCTGAAATAGGCATTTCGAGCACCTCAGCGATTGATTTTCCACGATATCGTATGGAAAGCGTATCGTCGTTGTAACGCTTCCCCTGACAACTTTCGCAGGTGACATACACATCGGGAAGAAAGTTCATTTCAATTAAGCGCAACCCTCCGCCGTTGCACGTTTCACATTTACCGCCACTAACATTAAACGAAAACCGTCCCGGTTTGTATCCCCGAATTTGAGCCTCGGGTAAGCTGGCAAACAAACTCCGGATTTCGTCAAAAACCTTGGTGTAGGTAGCAGGATTCGACCTAGGGGTTCGACCAATCGGACTTTGATCAATTTCAATGACCTTGTCCACGTGTGCTAAACCGTCGATGGATTGATACGGCATAGGTCGGACGGGACTTTTATACAGCGAGGCCTTTAAAAGGGGGAGGAGCGTTCCATTGATCAGTGTGGATTTCCCACTGCCTGAAACGCCCGTTACACACACTAATGTTTCTAATGGAATGGTAAGTTCTACGTTTTTCAAGGTATTTCCACTCGCACCTCGCAAGGATAGGACCTTTTGACTCCCCTCTCGACGTTTTGATGGAATGGAAATTTTTTGGGAACCATTGAGGTAGTTAGCGGTTAAGGTCTTGGCTTTTTTTAAAGCACTGTGGTTTCCAGCAAAGGCAATTTCTCCCCCAAATTTCCCAGCCTTCGGACCGATGTCTACCATGTAATCCGACGCCAAAATCATGTCTTTATCGTGCTCTACTACCAGAACGGTATTTCCTGTATCGCGTAATTCTTTTAAGGACTCGATTAATTTTTGATTATCGCGTTGGTGTAAACCAATCGAAGGCTCATCGAGAATATACAAGACGTTCATTAAAGCCGTTCCAATTTGCGTTGCGAGTCTTATCCGTTGCGCTTCACCCCCGGAAAGCGTGCGAGCGGGTCGATCCAAAGACAAATAGGTCAAACCAACGTTTAAAATAAAATGTATCCGTGCGTTCAGCTCTTTGAAGATTTCTCCAGCAATTTGCTTTTGTTGCCTGCTTAGGAGTTGTTCTGCTTCAATAATCCATTCCGATAACGGACCTAATTCCAATTTACCGACCTCACCAATGTGTTTATTTCCGATCTTAAAATGCAAGGCTTCGGTTCTCAAACGGTAGCCATTACACCCTGAACAAGGTCCTTTGTCAAGAAAGGATTCTACCCATCGTCGCAAAGCAGAAGTCTCGTCATCCTGGTATTTCAAGACAAATTGAACCACGCCTTCAAACCGATCTTGCGCTTCCTGCGCTTCGATCACCATGTCTTCGTTTCCATACATGAGATGGGAAAGTTCGTGATCCGTAAAATCACCCAACGGCGTGCGCAACGATTTGCCATACCCTTGAACGATTTTGCCAAGTTTATCAAAAAGCCAATTCGATTTGTAGGGGCCAAGCGGAAGAATTCCTCCTTGATAAATGGATTTTGTTTTGTCCGGCATCACCTTATCCAAAGCGATGTTTGAGATTTCTCCTAATCCTTGACATTTTGGGCAGGCACCATAAGGACTGTTAAACGAAAACAGGTTCGGTTCAGGGTTTGGATACGATATTCCAGTGTCTTCACACATGAGCGAACGACTGAAATACCGTGAATTATGGTGATCAAGGGCTAAAACAAGGATCATTCCTTCACCCATTTTCATGGCTAGCGTTACCGATTGTTGAATCCGTTCTTTCGCTTTTTCACCCCCTACCAAGCGATCAATTACCACCTCAATGTCATGAATTTTATAGCGATCCAATTGCATTCCTGGCGTTAGATCGACCAACTGACCATCAATTCGTGCTTTGGTATACCCTTGTTTGATGAATTGTTCAAACAGTTCTTTGTAATGCCCTTTTCTTCCTCTTACCTTCGGGGCTAATAACGCAATTTTCTGACCATCAAAGGTTTTTATAATCTGCTGCGTAATTTCTTCGTCGGTATATCGTACCATTGGTTTTCCCGTCTCCATTGAATAGGCGGTAGCAGTCCGAGCGTACAATAATCGGAGAAAATCATAAAGCTCGGTAATGGTACCAACCGTTGATCTTGGCGATTTAGAAACCGTTTTTTGTTCAATGGAAATAACCGGTGGTAGTCCATCGATTTTATCTACATCAGGCCGTTCAAGGGAGCCGATAAATTGTCGGGCATACGAAGAAAACGTTTCAAGGTATCGGCGTTGGCCCTCAGCAAAAAGGGTGTCGAAAGCAAGACTGCTCTTTCCACTGCCACTCAAACCTGTAAAAACAATCAATTGATTCTTATCAAAGCGGAGATCAATGTTTTTTAAATTATGGGTTCTGGCCCCTAGGATTTCAATCGTAGATTCTTTAGCCATGCAGTGGAAAATAAGTGCTGGATGTTAGGGTAAGGATATTCATCACATAAAGTCGCAGTAAACCATGTTGCAAAGCTACAAAACTTGTTTTGGATACCGTTTCTTGAACAAGAAAGGAGGCATAAGGTTCGGACGAATTCAGCAATTCTTAGTGAAAATGAAGCGGTGGTCATGCCTACGTTCCAGGTAGGTCATTCCATCGGTAGTTGCGTATTTCGGAAAAGGCGATAAAAAAATATATAAAAAAGACCGAAAGGCAGTATTGCCCAATGGCTTTCATACCGTTGATATAGCATTCCAATGCCAAGGCCCATAACCCCCATAACGAGCGAACCACCGACAAAGGTCCACCAAACGGTTTTTTCGTTTTTAACCTGATTAAACAACGCATGAGTAGTGTGGTCTTTTCCGCCTTTTGCAGGAGAAATTCCCCGACGAATTCGGTTGAATACCACGGTAAAGGTATCAATGAAGGGCATTGCCAAGAAACAAAGGGTAATGTAAAAGACAACATGCGCAGGAAAATCGATGCCTGACGTTTCCGAATTCCAAAGGAAATGCACCACAAAGAAGGAAAGGCAATATCCTATTAATTGACTGCCAGAATCGCCCATAAACATACGTGAAGGAGGAAAATTATACATGAGAAAACTAACCATTGACCCCATCAGTGCAATGGCTAGCAAAGCATAAATGGAAAGTTGGAAGCTTCCGAACAGCAATCCAAAAAGGGTCAGAAAAAGCAAGGTAGACAAGGTTACTCCTGCGGTAATTCCATCCATGTTGTCCAACATGTTTAACGAATTCATCAAGCCAACTACCCAAAGGGTGGTAATCAGAAAATTCACCCACTCCATAGCGGTGATGGGCAGTAAAGTCCCACTTATCGAAACCAAAACACCGCAAAGGACTTGACTGCTTAGTTTTAACATCGGTTTGGTATTGTAGGCATCATCACTTAGTCCCATCAAAAAGGCCAATCCCAAACCACAAAAGAAAAAAACAAATTTCCAGTTGCTGAAGATGTTTTCATAAGGGTGTGTTATCAAGAAAATGAATATGGTTACAATCATTGAAATGAACATCGCTATACCCCCTAAGGCGGGTTTGGCGGTTTGATTCCATCGAATTTCATGACTGCTTGGCTCCCGTATGCCTAAGGTGCTCGCAAACCGAAGTAAAATGACTTGAATAACGAAAGTACATAAAGCAGTTCCCGCAAAAAATAACAAACATTTTAGTAGGAGCGGCATGGGTTAAAAGGGAGAATTAAAAACATTAAATAATCCTCCAACTTGATCTTTTGGAGAGAGAATCACTGATTCCTTATCGGGCCAGGAAATGCCCAGAAGGGCATCATTCCAACGCAAGGTGTTCTCATTTTCCTTTGAGTAATATTGCGTACATTTATAACTAAAAATGGTGTCGTCCTCTAGGGCTAAAAATCCATGGGCAAAGCCGGGAGGTATATAGAATTGATGTCCATTTTTAGCATCGAGTTCAACGGCCACATGGTTGCCATAGGTGGGTGATTCCGATCGAATATCTACGGCAACATCCCAAGCTTTTCCCGATAACACCGTTACCAACTTCCCTTGTTCCATCGGTGGGTGTTGAAAATGTAGCCCCCGAAGTACATTTTTTTTCGAATACGAAACGTTGTCCTGAACAAAGGTGACTCCCAAAAGGTTCTCATACGTGGCCTTGGAAAACGATTCCCAAAACAATCCGCGTTCATCAACATACCGTTTCGGTTTGATTAAGCATAGCCCCTCAATAAAAAAGGTCTCCGTTTCCAACAGCATTATTTTTTCCGTTTCCATAGCCGTGATAACCATAAACGAGGTTCGTCCGAATAATATCCGCCATCCCCGTAGCCATACCCGTAGCCGTAACCATATCCATATCCATAGCCCCCCACCTGCTTAACGGCATTCAATACGACATTGATTTTGTCAATTTTTTGCAACTCCAACAGTTCTTTCACCTGGTTGCTAAATTGTCGTTTGGAATAAAAAGCCTTGAAAATATAGATGGGAACATCGGCCTTAGCAAAAGTCGTTAATCCATCAGCAACAATTCCGATGGGTGGATTGTCAATGAAAATTAAATCATAACGCGCTTTGAGTTTCTCTAACGTTTCTTCCATCTCCCCGCTTTGAATCAAATCAGAAGGATTGGGAGGGATCGGCCCAGCGGTGATGTAGTCCAAATGCTCAATATCTGAGGATTGAATTACTTGATCCAAGGAACTGATTCGAGAAAGAACCTGGCTCATTCCTACGTGATTGGTGGCATTTAATGCCATATGCACCTTGGGTTTACGTAAATCCAAATCGATGAGAATACATCGCTTACCCGACAAGGCGTAAATCGATGCTAAATTTAAAATAACAAAGGTTTTTCCCTCCCCAGAAATAGTTGACGTTACCGTAATTGTCCGCGCATCTTTATCGATAAAATTGATGTTGGATTTAATGTTTCGAATCGATTCCGTAAGGCGCGATTTGGGTGAGTCCGTTACCACGATTTGAGAATGCTTCATTCTTCGTTTTTTGTAGAGAGGGACAGTCCCCAAGATCGAAGCCATGTCTGGTAAAATCTGCTTCAAATCCGTCGCCGTTTGAATTTCATTGTAGGTTAAGTAATAAAATATCAACACAATGATGCTTAATATAAAGGTCAATATCGATAAGGATAGGTACGTTTTCGTTTTGTTAGGTGAATCGGGAAAGGAATTCAGTTCAGGAATGCTCAATAGTCGATCGTCGCTCGAATATCCCGCATTGCTCAATTGGGATTCGATTTTTTTCTCCGTAAATAAATTGAAATAAGACCGGTTTAAATCTTCAATGTATTTTAAGCGGTTGAATTCTGTTTTTTTCTCTGGAAGCCCCAAAAGCTTTTCTTCATATTTTTTGAATTCTTCATCTAATAATCGCTTTTCATGGTTGAGCCTTTCGGATACGGTATTTAGACTCTTATTGATTCCTGCGATGCATGCGGCAACCTTTTCTCTTGCACGCCTCACTTTTTGGTTTTCGTAAGTATAATCTTGAAGCAATTCCTCCTGCTTTTCTAAATTCCGGGTTAATTCTTCGATCTGAATTCGAATAGCCCCTTCGTAGCTTTTTTTACCAACGAGCTCCGGCAAAATGCGATATAATTCAGGACGGTTGATGTCCCCATTGATTTTTTTACTCACATATTCAACTGATGAAATTTCCTCCTCAAGTTCGCCGATTCGCTTGCTGAAATCCGTGATGTTGCTCGTAATAGTCGATTCTTCAAACTCTGGAATGGGTAATTTTTTTTCCTTTTGAAAGGCTGTTAAATCCTTCTTTGATTGGTCTAATAACAAGGATAATGAATCCAATTGGCCATCAATAAAAGCTATGGTTTGCTTACTCTCTTTCTGCTTTCTGAATTTTTCAAAATTAAAATAGCTTTCGATTAAGGCATTGACGAGGTTATACGCCAAATAACGGTTTTCGTGTTTGTAGGACACTTCTATCGTATTCGCTTTTTCATCGATAGGCAATATAGAAAGTCCTGGATAGAGTTTTTTGACCAATCCTTTTCGATCATTAAAAACAAAATAAATCGTTCCGGAGGATATCAGTCGATTAAAATCTGCAGGTTTATTGGATCGTATGGTTATGGAAAACGTTTCATTCGTAATGCGTTCGTTCAACCTTGCTGTAACTTCCTTTAACTTTTTATCAACTTCGTACTTAAGTTTATAGGCTCCATTGGCCATGGGTTTTAAACTGATTTTGGTTCCGCAAAAGGCCGAATCCTTTAATTGATCAACCATTATTGAAAACGGAGAGTTTCCGTACAAATCTTCCGTAATTAGCTTTCCCTCGTTGTATACGCTGGTGCTCAGCGGCAAGCGTTGAAGGGCCGCGGAGAACATCACGGTTGATTTCAGCAACTCTACGTCTTTAGACAGGTTGAAGTCATTCTCTTGGGTGATTTTATCGCCTAAAACTTGTTTCGTTTTATTCTCGCGGATAACCTGAATAACGGCTTTTGAAGAATAGATTGGTTTCGTGTAACGCAGATAAAAGAACGCAATACTTCCTAGTACCAAAAATACCATGAGTGGCTTATACCAATGCCGCCGCAACACCACCCGAAGGATACCCGGATTAAAATGATCATTTATGATTATGGAACGTTGGCTCATAATCGCAATATGATTGTAATTAATGCCAAACTTCCCGAAACGATATTAATCCAAGGATTAATTTCTCTGAGCGTCGTCGTAAGGGTTTTAGGATAGTGATCAACGACCAATATATCGCCATTCATAACCTGAACATCAACATCGCTTGGATTCCCGATGTTGGAAATATCAAAGGAGTATACTTTTCTTTTACCTTGTACCTCTCGGAACAAATGAATCTCCGTGGATTTACTGTTTTCCGGTATTCCATCACCCAAGGCAATTACCTCCATTAAGGTCATGTTGTCATTGAGCATTGGTATGGTTTTTCCTTTTCCTTGGCCTGAAAAATACAGAAGGCGTTGGTTCGTTAGGGTAATTTCGATGAGTGGGTTATTGAGTTCCTTGGAAAGTGATTCCTGAATCAGTGCCTCTGCCTCGGAAACCGTTTTCCCTTCCAATAGGGTAGGGCCAAGAAGCGGTAGATTCACAAACCCTTTGCTATCGAGGGCATATTCCACCTTAGTCGCCTCCACACCTTTGGATTCTTCTGGAGATTTGGATTGAATGAGCAGTTTTTCCCCTTGGTTTGGTGCAAAAAATAAGGTGAATTTATCTCCATACCTCAACGGACGCTCAAAGGCAACTGGTGGAACAGAGTCAATCGCATATGGTGCCTTGGGATCATTGAATAAAATCCGATTGGAGTTAATGCTATCACAGGCCTGAAAGAAAACCGCCAAAGAAAACAACAGAAAAGGTCCCAGTCTACTGCGCATGTTTTGTTAGCAATTGTTGGTATAAGGTTCGCATGTTCAACACGAGTTGTTCAGAACTAAAATTTTTCAGCACGAAGGTAGGGCCATTTTGCGACATTTTTTGCCATAAATTTTTATCCGTGCTCAATTTATGAACATATTCTACAAATTCGGCTAACCCTCCTTGAGGGCATATAAATCCCGTTTCACCATGCTTAACCGTATTTATTACACCACCAGCAGCGGTACTTACTACCGGAATACCACACGCTTGAGCCTCAATTAAACTGACAGGGGTGCCCTCGCTTATTGACGTCAAACAGACCACATCCATGGCCGGATAAAAATGTTCCATGGATTCAATCCATGAGGTGAAGGTGAATCGTGTTGAAAAAGAGGTCCCATGTTGGTCGATAGCGTCCTGAATCCCTGCCTTACGCTCCCCATCCCCCACAATAAAAAACCGATAGGTTACATCGTTCTTTAGGTGAAGTTCTTTGGCGATATCGATAAAAAAATCATGATTCTTAATGGTAGTTAAACGCCCAACTATGGCTATCGCAATTTCCTTTTCCTCGATTCCAAATTGCTTTCGTAGCATCTCCTTTGCTCCACGTGAATGGACGAATTTCTGCAAATCAAACCCCAGAGGTATGACGTGTACTTTTTCTGGCGGAGCGATTCGAAATTCCGATACAATTTCAGTTTTTTGCTGTTCGGAAATAGCAACGATTGCGTGAGTTCTTCTTGCAAGCCAGCGCTCAATAAGCACAATGGTCTTTGATGCCCTTTTACCAAAATAGCCTTTGAATACAAGACCATGGTAGGTATGTACCAAACAAGTAGTACCACATAAAATTCCGGCTAACCTTCCAAGGGCACCCGCTTTTGAAGCATGGGTGTGCACAAGGATTGGCTGTTCTTTTCGAAGGAGGTGATAAAGGGAAAATAATGCCCGAACATCAGAAAAAACCGATATTTTTCTCGAGAAGTGCCTTACCATTTTGGGTTTAATTTGATGTTTTTCCAAAAGAGGGACCGCGTTTCCTTCTGAAGGGAGTGCGTTTCCTCCAAGCAAAAGGGTTTCGTATTGATTGCTCAGCCCTTGAGTCAAATGCAGCACATTCCACATCGGTCCACCAATGTTAAATCGATTAATAATTCGAACAATTTTTAACTTTTCAGGGCCGCTCATCACATGGCACGTGTTAATAAGTATTTAATTGGTATAATTATTCATCGGTTCGATTCCACAAATTTGCAATCTATGAAGTTACAAAGTTACCTTTTTCTGTTCAACATATTTCTGTCATTCTTTACCATCTCCCAGAATTTGGACAGCGCAATGTCTGTTTTTACCAAAGATCCTTATCTCAAAAAAGCCAATATTTCTTTGCTCGCAATAGATATTACTACAGGTGATACGTTGATGTTTAAGAATCCAGATTTAGCGGTTGCCACGGCCTCAACAACGAAAGTATTCAGTACGGCAATGGCGTATGAAGTCCTTGGCCCAGCGCATAGGCCCCAAACTGAGTTCTACACCGACGGTATTATTCAACGCGGTGTTCTTTTAGGGAACCTATGGGTTAAAGGAGGAGGTGATCTCTCCCTTGGCAGCAATTTTTTTTATTCCGATTCCCTAAAATACCAACGAATTCAACAGTGGAAAGAGGAATTATTAACAATGGGGATTCGTGAAATTGATGGCGTGGTTTATTTTGATGGATCGGCCTTCGGCTACGATCCAGTTCCCAAAGGATGGTCGCATCATGATTTTGGAAACTATTATGCAGCCTTCCCAGGGGGATTGAATTTTAGCGATAACCTTTGCGAATATGTATTTTCTTCAAAGGCGGTTGGAAAAAAAGCCATGTATCTAAAATCGGTGCCCAACCAACCGAATATGGTCGTCAACGCATCGGTTTATGCCGCAAACATTGAAGAGGAAATGGTAACGTTAAAAGGGAGTCCTTATCATATGACGCGTTCCTTTTCTGGCAGTATTCCAGCCAATAAAGACAGTGTTTCGGTGGTTGGCTCATTACCTGATCCTGAAAAGAGCTTTGCTGGGGTTGTATGTGATGTTTTTGACGACACCCTGGTCCTGTGTTCAGGGACGTCGACGATGAGGGAAGGAAAAAATAAGAAGCCCGATTATGATCAGCTGACGCTTTTGTTCCGTGACCATGGGTTACCCATTAATGAGATTGCTACCGTGGCAAACCACAAAAGCAATAATTTTTTTGCTGAAGGATTATTTCAGTCGGTGGCCTATCATGTTACGGGCGATGGATCAAACCAAATGGCCGTCAAAGTGGCAAAAACGTTCTGGGGATCGCGCATTGATACGACGCATTGGATGCAATACGACGGTAGCGGACTTTCTCGTAAAAATCGAATTTCGGCTGGACACCTGTGCAGTGTCCTCCGCTACATGAGCAAAACAGAGGATTTCAACTCGTTTTACAGCTCTTTACCCGTGGCAGGAGTAAGCGGAACCTTAACCAACCTGTGTAAGGACGGTATAGGATCTGGTAGAATTCACGCTAAAAGCGGAACGATGAATGGCATTAAGTCCTATGCGGGATATATCGAAAGTGCCTCAGGACATACCATCGCTTTTGCCATTGTTGCGAATGGGTTTACCTGCAGTAGACCTTACGTCGTTTCTAAAATGGAGGTCGTATTAAATGCCTTAGCGGGTTACTAATTCTACGTCAAAAATTTCAGTCCAAAAATCGCAAATGGATATTCCCGCACAAGCCAACATCTTTGGAACAATGCTCTCGGTTGAAAATCCAGGGGTGGTATTGACTTCAATGACATAGGGTTTCCCCTCGCAAACGATGAAATCAATCCTGGCGATAGACCTCAAATGAAGTAGGTCATATATACGCTTCGAAAGTTCTTGAATTGACAGCGTAAGGGCTTCATCGATGCGGGCAGGGACAATTTCTTCTGATTGACCTAAATACTTTGCTTCGTAGTCGAAAAATTCATTTTGAGAGACAATTTCAGCTAAAGGAAGTGCCTGTAATCCTTTTTTTGTACGATAAACGCCACAGGTCACTTCAGTTCCGGATAAAAAAGACTCTAAAACAATGCTGTCCCCTTCTCGAAAAGCGGTTTGAATGCCTTTATCTATTTGATCTTCTTCTTTGACTTTTGAAATCCCATAGCTCGAACCCGAATTAGTGGGTTTTATAAACAATGGCAACCCCAAGGCTTCCGCCATTTCATGGGTGTTATAGGCATCTCCTTTGCGGAGAAAAATAGATGAGGCAACGGGTATTTTGAACGCACGCAAGAATTGATTGCAATACCATTTGTCGAAAGACAAGGATGAAGAAAGCGCATCCGCATTAATATAGGGTATGTCTAACATATCCAGTAGGCCTTGAATTTTACCGTTCTCGCCTGGATTTCCATGAATGTAAATCAACCCAGCATCTATAGGTATGCTTTCATTAGCGTTTTGAACATTCCCCGTATTTAAATCGAAATACCCTACGATTCCATCGTTCGTTTCTGTCTCCCAACGCCCTTTTTTTACCTTGATCTTGACCCATGAATAACCCTTAGGGAAATGGGAAACGATGGTTTCTGCGCTGTTCATAGAAATGGCATATTCTGAGGAGAATCCACCGCAAAAAATTCCAATTGTTTTCATATTTGGGTCGAAAATATGGTTTTTTTGTGCGTGACCGTTCCCCTTTTCAAAAAAAAATCATTACCCAAATGTTGATAGCTCCGACATTAATTTTTTTAAATTCGCATCCATGCGCTTTCTTTATCTTTTGTTCTGGTTTGTTTACAAAGTGGCCTTTCGGCTCTATTTTCGTCGCCTGGTGGTATCAACGAATAGCCCCTACTTTTACGGCCGAACTATTTTCATAAGCAACCATCCTGGCTCCTTAATGGATCCCTTACTCATCGGTTCTGCCCGAAGGCCCATTGTGTTTTTCATGACCCGTTCCGATGTATTCACTGCGCTTACCAAACCGCTCTTGTGGGCCGTGCACATGTTGCCCATTTATCGTCAGCGGGATGGTGTTGATACCAAAACAAAAAATGCAAGCATTTTCGAGAAGACTAATCACGTGTTAAAAAGCAAGAGGAATATATTAATATTTGGAGAAGGATTTACGGATGACAAAACGCCTAGACATTTATTCCCCATAAAAAAAGGAGCACTACGCATCGGATTCTCTGCCTTGGAATTCATGGAGTGGAAGCGCGATGTATTTGTTCAAGGCTTAGGGATTAATTATATGGATCCTCAGGTTCGCAGGTCCGATGTGGTCATCAAAAGCGGTGAACCCATTCGACTTAACGACTTTCGAGCCGTTTATGAAGAAAATCCGAACAAAGCCCTTTCGGAGATCACGCGGTTAATTGAAAAGGATATGCGTTCCCTGTTGACCGATATCCATGATCTTGATTGGTGCGAATTTCATGAACAAACCATGATGCTTACCCGAAAAGGAATGAATGGTTCCTGTTACGATGCCAACTTAACCGTCGAACATCGATTGGAGTATTCCATGAAACTTGCCGGATTTTTGAATCACGCCTCAGATCATCAAAAGGAGCAATTAGAACCCCTGAAAATAAAAATGGGTGACTACTTTAACGCGCTATCTCAACTTGGAATAACGGAAAATGCGTTGTTCCACGCCCATGTCGAAAAGAGACGAAATCAATGGTTACCCATCAAGCTAATCCTGCTTACACCCATATTTTGCCTAGGGTTATTGCATACCGCGTTACCTTACCTTTGGGTCAAACGATTTGTTGAGAAGGCATTGAAGAGACCCGTCTTTTGGCCAGGAACCAAGGTAACCATGGCTTTTTTTGTTGTACTCTTGTTCAATCTACCTCTGGTATTTTGGCTTTTACCTAAACTGCTTTTTTTAGTTGATTTCCCACCCGTCTTTTGGCTTGTTTATTTTATACTCATTGCGCCAATTTCTATGCTTTTTCTGTTCGTTATCGATACGTATAAAGCATGGTTTTTACGTCGACAGATCAAAGCAATGGACCTTTCTTCTCTCCTTGAAATGAGATCCCAATTGCTGGAACAACTGAATAAGCGAATTCCCCTATGATGGTCCGTATGGAGCCTTCATGGAAAAGGCAATTGCACGCCGAGTTTCAAAAACCCTATTTCGAAGCACTCGTTGCCTTTGTTAAATCGGAATATGAAAATAACCCGGGTGCAATTTTTCCCCCAGCGTCTCTGCTGTTTAAGGCGCTCGATGCCTGTACATACGATGACGTCAAAGTCGTAATTTTCGGACAAGACCCTTACCCGACCAAAGGTCATGCGATGGGGCTTTGTTTTTCAGTTAACCCCGAGGTTCAACCTATTCCTAAAAGCTTAATCAACATTTTCAAGGAACGATACGCAGACCTTGGTATTCCCCCCGCATCCAACGGTGATTTATCGGGATGGGCATCGCAAGGCGTATTGCTGTTGAATTCAATCCTTACCGTGAAAGAAGGAAGGCCAGGAAGCCATGCCAACCGAGGTTGGGAATCCTTTACGGATGCCGTTTTAATGGCTTTGCAGTCGCATCCTCGCCCCATGGTGTTTCTGTTATGGGGAAGTTTTGCCCAGTCGAAAATCCCATTAATTACTAATCCTTCTCATCGAATCATAACAGCGCCTCATCCATCTCCCCTTTCGGCCTATCGCGGTTTTTTTGGAAGTAAACCGTTCTCACAGATCAATGATTCTTTAATTCATTGGGGCATGGAGCCCATTCAATGGTAGCAAATCCCTATCTTTGGGCCGATGAATTTCCAAAACGACTTATATTTAAAAGCGCATCAGGGAAAAATCATTCCCCGTTACCCCGTGTGGTTAATGCGTCAAGCCGGTCGGATTTTACCTGAATATCGCGCCGTAAGAAGCAAGCTATCGGGATTTCGTGAGTTGGTGGAAACCCCGAGTTTGGCCGCCGAAGTGACCATACAACCCGTTGATCTCCTAGGAGTGGATGCGGCCATTCTATTCTCTGATATTCTGGTGGTCCCAGATGCTATGGGCTTGCGCTACGAGATGATCGAACAAAAAGGTCCGTCCTTTGAAAAAACCATCCGAGGAGAAAGGGATTTAACCTATTTAGATGTAAACATTGATGTGTCGGATCGCTTGTCCTATGTTTTTGAAGCCATAAAATTGACAAAACAAGGATTAACGAATCGCGTTCCGTTAATTGGTTTCGCAGGAGCACCTTGGACAATTTTTTGCTACATGGTTGAAGGGAAGGGGTCGAAAACGTTTTCGGAATCACGTAAGCTCCTTTACACCAATCCCGCCTTGGCACATGAATTGTTAAACCGCGTCGCCACAACGACAATCCAATACATGAAGGAACAAATAAATGCGGGGGTGGATGCCCTACAGCTTTTTGATTCTTGGGCAGGAATTCTTCCCAAAGCACAATACCAAGCGTTTGGCCTTCCCTACATAAAAAAAATCGTCGACGCTTTTCCAGATTTTCCATTTACCGTGTTCTCTAAAGGGGCCTCAACGTCTTTAAAAGCTTTATCAGAATTACCGAGTTCATGCCTGGGGTTAGATTGGGAGATCGACATGGAAGAAGCTAGAACCATCGTTGGAGATACTAAAACCCTGCAAGGAAACTTGGATCCTTGCCTTTTGTACGCAGACACGCGTCGAATTGAATCCGAGACAAATAAATTATTGAATTCGTTCAGAAATCAAAGACATATTGTAAATTTGGGTCACGGCGTTTACCCAGATACAAATCCTGAAAACGTCAAAGTGTTAATTAATACGGTTAAAGCATATGAAAATAAGCATCAATAAACATTACCTTCTGGTAGCCATGAGCCTTTTTGTTGGGTTTTTTAACGCACAGAAAAAAGGAGACAAAACGGTTGTATTTATGAATTATACCTTCGATAAACCTGCCAAAAACAGTGAAATTGAGGAGGAAGGAGTATCCGAGGAACATTGGATTGATCGTCTTGAAAACTGTCCTGCTACCATTGTAGATAAAGGCGCAGATTTATTTTGGGGTCGCAAAGGAGACTTTAAAGAAGGAGCGAATCAATACGGATATGCCAAAAACTTACTCAAGAAAAACGATGATTTACCCGATAGCGACAAAATCTTATTCTACGGTAAAAGTGAGCCGGATACCATGAAACAAGGATATGCTGGAATTGTAGCCTTTTTTAAAGGTAAGCCGAAGGAAAAAACATACATAACCTTACCTTTTTATGACAACACGGGTAAGCCGACGAAAATGATAGCTAAAAAAACGTACTGTATAGAAATGTCCGTTTCCTTGGCCGAAGCGTCAAAATTCGCCACAAATAACCTAGGGATGCTGTTCGTAAAAGACATCGACTCATACCAAGGAAGGGAACCGGGAAGAATCGATAAGGAAAGCGGACGAGTCCTGCTCAACTACCGAAATAAAATTTATAATTCCTACTCGGGTTGGGATAAGGTTTGTAACATGTATACTGCCAAAGGCGATGAGACTGGACTCTTGATTGGGAATTTCTTTCAAGACGATAGCACAAAACAAGAAACGATGAAAAAAATCACCGATGCCAAAAAAGAATTTGGTGCAGAGGATATTCCGGATCTATTGAATTTTGCGTACTACTACATCGATAACGTTCGGATAAAAGAAGCAAAGCGTGGGGAATGCAACTGCATTAAAGGCGATACCACGGCAGCAGATTATGAGTTTTCTAAAACATACTTCTCGAAAGAACCAACGGTTACGGATAAAATGACGCCAGAAGAAAAGTTTGCTGCGAATACCATCTATTATTCCTTTGGGAAATATAGTTTATCCCCAACGGCTGTAAACAGTAGAGACTTCATTATAGGAATGCTATTGAAAAATCCGAAATGGACGGTTGAATTGGTAGGACATAACGATGTTGAGGAAGAGCGGGCCGCATTGGAAATCGAGGACCTTACCGAGGAACTATCGGATATGGATCAAAAAAGGGTTGACAAAATTAAATACGACTTAGTGCAAAAAGGAATTGCTGAGAATAGAATTACAGTCACAGTAAAAGGGGCTAAGGAGGTCAATCAAGATGAGTTCGATGAGTCGGACGACACGGAATTGCAATGGGCTAAAAACCGTCGTGTCGAATTTATCCTAAGAAGAAATTAACCATTGTTAATTCGCATTTACATCACAAGGGGCCATCGGCCCCTTTTTTCATGATTTTTTCCAGGTGGTGATACGTTTCAAGGGTTGGTAAACCCATTACGTTCGTGTATGAACCTTCTATGTTGCTTACACCAATCAACCCAATCCAATCTTGGATTCCATAGGAACCGGCTTTGTCCAAAACGGGATAGTGGTTCACGTAGTGGTCAATATCCTTTTCCGATAACGCATCGAATGTTACATGGGTAGTAACAGCAAACGAACACGTTGAATGATCGGTATACAAGTAAACACCAGTAATCACCTCGTGTGTTTTTCCTGATAATGTATGGAGAAGGGCCTTGGCATCCCCTAAATTTTTTGGTTTCCCTAATACCTGTTGATCCAAAAATACGAGCGTATCTGCACACAAAAGGACTTCGTTTTCTTTCCCCTGGGGAATAAGTGCTTCGGCTTTTTTTTGAGCAAGAAAAATAGGAGCATCCTTTGGGTTAATGTATTCAAATGCCTCTTCGTCTATTTCCGCTACGCGAACCTCAAAGGCATAACCGAGTTGAGATAGTAGCGCTGCGCGGCGGGGCGAATTGGATCCAAGTATAAGGTTCATAAACACAACATAAATAAGGAACTTATGCCAATGAGCATACTTACTTTTAGACCAAAACTAATCCACCTAGGGCTTCGATTCCACAAGAGCCCCAGCACCATGCACTGGCTAACTACAATTCCCGATAGCATTACCATCCCAAAAGGCGATTGATTACTGAAAGATAGTACCGCTTTTAGCCATGCGTAACCGGGCAAAAGGCAGAAAAGTAACGCCGCACTCACCAGGTACGCCTTCTTTCGACCGTAAACGAGGGGAACTGTTTTAATATCCCGTAAGGCATCTCCTCCCATGTCCTGTACATCTTTTACTATCTCTCTTGCCAGATTGATAATAAACATGAAGAGCGCCATAAACATGAATAGGGTTTTGTGTATAAGTGGTAAATAAAGGTCATGCAAGAGATGGATAACGAGCAAGGGCAGAATGGCGACTAGTAGCGAAATCAAGAAATTAGGCAGCAACAGTACGCGTTTCACGATGGTGGAATAATACCATAAAAGAAGAATGGCGGTAAAATGAACGATGACGTAAAGCCAAGAATGGAGGCAATACGATAGGTACGATGAAAGCGCAATGGCAACGAGCGAAAACGTCCAGTGAATGATGATGGCCCATCGTTTTTTAATTTCTTTCCCAATAACTATTTTTTCGGGCTTATTTTTTCGATCAGATCGTATATCAAAATAATCGTTAATGGCGTAACCACCAGCTGCTACAGAAACTACAGAGAGG
>JBJTWF010000117.1:0-12423 GCA_046081565.1 Flavobacteriales bacterium
GCCATTCCTAATGCCGCAGAAATGGAGGTTGAAGAGTGGCCCACCCCAAACGTATCGTATTCGCTTTCAGAGCGTTTAGGGAACCCGGAAATTCCGCCTTTCAATCGATTGGTGTGAAAAACCTCTCGCCGACCCGTCAAAATTTTATGTCCGTACGCTTGATGCCCGACATCCCATACCAACTGGTCTTCGGGCGTATTAAACACATAGTGTAAGGCTACGGTTAATTCGACCACGCCCAAACTTGCACCAAAATGGCTATTTCCAATTTCAGATATGACATCCACGATGTACTGGCGTAATTCGTCCGAGACCTTAGGTAAATCCGCCGTAGAAAACAAGGTTCTCAAGTCTTCTGGAACGTTTATTTTCGCCAAATGCTCGCCTGGGGTGTAGGATTTCGTCATTCTCACAAAGTTAGGAATTAAAAATGATAACAAGGAGAATGAGGTAATGTTCAATATTACCCGCTTATGGCCAATAATTTATTTCGTATTTTTGCATTCGAAAAACCCTGCTCAAATACATGCGAAACATTATCGGTTTTTTTAAGGTAAGGCTAACGTTTTTAGTGGTCATTTCCGCAATAACGGGGTATTTGTTTGTTGGTGGAAAAAGTCCAAACACCTTGTTTTTTTTGGTTTTGGGAGGATTCTTTGTTACGGCCGCATCCAATGGAGCCAATCAGATTTGGGAGCGTGGCAGGGATGCTAAAATGAGCAGAACCCAACAGAGGCCTTTGGTTACCGGGGCCCTAGGATTACGTCAAGCCTACCTGCTTTGTAGTGTTTCACTTCTGTTAGGATCGGTTATGCTCTATGCGATCAATCTTAATGTTTTGATGCTTGGACTTTTCGCTTTCATCTCCTATGTTTTTATGTACACCCCATGGAAGGCCAAAAGCCCTTGGGCAGTATTTATTGGCGCTTTTCCGGGAGCGATTCCTCCTATGTTAGGTGCTATGGCTCACTTGCATGATTTTGGATTTATTCCGGGGCTGTTGTTCTTTATCCAATTCATGTGGCAATTCCCACATTTTTGGTCCATTGCTTGGGTTTTACACGACGATTATCAAAAAGCAGGTTATTTTTTATTGCCTTCCAGAAGCGGGAAGTCCAAGTTTTCTGCCACACTTATAGCCATGTATTCTCTTTTGCTAATCCCCATTAGCTTAATTCCTTGGCTCCTAGGTTTGGTAGGGGGTTTTGCCATGATTGTGGTCGGAATCCTTGGCGTTTGGTTCTACTTTTTATCGTACCGACTGTACACAACGTGTGAAGATAAAGAGGCTAAAAAACTTATGTTCGCCTCGTTTGTTTATTTACCCGTCATACAGTTTACGTATGTATTTACGAGCAATGAAGTTGTTTTACAAAAATTAATTGAACATGGACTTTTCTAATGAATTAAGCCCTGAGACGAGGGTAAAAATGAAAAAAAACCTTCTCTATGTTGGGATTTTTTCGATTGTAATGTTATTTGCGGGTCTTACTTCTGCCTATTATGTCAATATGGGTGGGGCGTTTTGGGTCGTTACGCCACTACCTTCAGGATTTTACATCAGCACAGTCCTTATTGCTTTGAGCTCGTTGACCTTGTTTTTATCGCTTCGCATGGCGAAAAAAAGTAACCTGCTTGCGATGCGTATATTATTGGTTTTGTCCTTGTTTTTAGGGATTGGCTTTGTGCTGTATCAGTTCAAGGCATATAAGCAGCTACAAGCAAAAGGAGTTTATTTCGTTAATCGACAAATCGTAACTACTGAAGGTCGTTATGGGGCATATTTTTCGTTAACTTATCAAGGAAAAGACATTGCGTTTGATGGACGAGATTACCGTTGGAATGGAAGTGTTTTTCCGAAAGAGAAAGTCGAACAAATGAAATCCTATCTCAAGGCTATTTCTCCTTCAGGAAAAAGATATCAAAACGACATGGGGGTGAATGATTTTGCCCTGAAGTATAAGAACGAACCAATGGTTTTTCAGCAGGGGAATTTGTGTTACAAAGACTCTTCGAAAGTAAGTTTTACAGATCTAAGCAGGTTGAAAGAACTGACCGATAACCTGAATTTGGGACGAGGAGATTTTTTTGTTTACGGTCGATATGGGGAGGATTTCGTGATAAAGTTTAATGGGCAAGCCCTAGCGTATTCCGACCGTCAATTGGTGCTGCCAACAGGTCAAAAATTATCGGCATATCAACAAAACAAAGCGGCAGAAACCGCCGATAACGCCAGCAGCTTTCTGTATATTTTAACGTTTTTACACGTATTGCACATCGTTGCAGCCATAATATATCTGTTCGTACTGGTGGTTCGTGGATTTATGTCCGTACCCCTTGAAAAATTCACCCTTTCTTTACAACTCGGTGGAATATTCTGGCATTTTTTAGGTCTTTTGTGGCTTTATCTGTTGCTGTTTTTGAAATATATTCCTTAAACTTGCACAAAAATTTTCGCTATGGCTGCGCACACTGTTGAAATAGATGCAAAGACCTTATGGGGAGGCAAAGTTTCTCCATTTACCACAAGTTATGGTAAACTGATGATGTGGTTTTTCCTTGTTTCGGATGCCCTTACCTTTGGGGGGTTGTTAATTGCTTACGGCTTTACGAGGCATGATGCATTAGAGGCCTGGCCAATCGGTGAAGAAACATTCAACTCCCTTCCTTTTCTTGGACACGGGTACCCATTACTTTATGTCGCGTTAATGACATTCATTTTGATTATTTCTTCAGTCACCATGGTTTTGGCGGTAGAAGCAGGCCATCGAATGGATCGAAAGGGTGTGACCAAATGGATGATTGCCACCATAATTGGGGGCTTCTTTTTTGTTGGATCTCAAGCATGGGAATGGTACCATTTTATTCATGGTTCTGAATTTGGAAAGATAGAATTAGCCGATGGTTCTCAGGCGATAGTCAAGGGGCATTTTGGATCGATTCAGAATTTCACGGTGGTCAAGGCAGGATCTCACCACAAGAAAGGTCAAGTTATTACCGAGGATTTGATGCATCAATTTCAGCATGCTGGGCGCGAGGGTATGTTGACAGGAAATACGGTAAATCAAGGGATGATCACTTTGCACGATGGATCGGTAGCCAAAATCAATAAAAGTGCAGACCATGATTTAAAACTTATCATTAAAAAAGATGGAAATACAAACAAAGTAGGTCAAAAAATTGAAGGTGGCAAAGCCGTATCCATGTATTACAGTTCCTTGTACAACGGAACACCAAACCGCGTGGTATATGGAGCGAATCTAGCACAGAATGAATACGGTCCGCAACAATACGCCCAGTTTTTCTTTTTTATTACCGGGTTCCACGGGTTCCACGTATTTTCAGGGGTTGTCATTAACATCCTGATTTGCTTAGGGGTGGTTTCGGGTAAATATCACCAGCGAGGGCATTATGAAATGGTCGAAAAAACAGGGTTGTACTGGCACTTTGTAGACCTTGTTTGGGTTTTCGTATTTACATTCTTTTACCTTATATAATTATCTACCATGGAAAGAGACGATTTAATTGAATACTCTTTAGATGCTCATCACAGTGAGGAGAAGGGCAAAAAAATCCGGAAAAAGATTTATTTTGTTACCATTTTACTTACAGCTATTACGGTTGTTGAGGTATTGCTTGGGTCCATTATTAAGCAAAATTCGGCCATTTGGCCTTTAATCAAGTGGTCTTTTGTAGTTATGACGTTGTTAAAGGCGGGATATATAGTTATGGTATTTATGCATCTTGGGGATGAACGTCCGTGGTTGCGCTATGTTATTTTAGTTCCCTATTTCATCTTCGTTTTATACCTAATTTTTATCGCATTGTGGGAGGCTACCGCTATTCGGAGCGTGTTATATAATTTCTTTTAGCATGACCCTGTCCAAAAAAGGAAAGTCCTTTCTTGGGTTATTCTTGGTTTTTACCCCAGCATGCTTATTGATTTTCTTTGCGACTCGAGGGGCCCAACACAAGTTTGAGCGTTTGGCCACCTATGGTACCTTAAAGCCTTTCACGTTTGTAGATGCCCAAGGCAAAAAGCGTTCTTCAGAGGAATTCAAAGGGGATATTCTTCTAGTTACTACTCTTCAAAATACGTGTCCGAACGACTGTGCGATATTGCTTTATCATTTAGATAAAATCCTATATCAGGAAATTAAGAAAAACAGTAAAAAACTGATGAAAAGGGTGCGGTTACTGTCTGTTGTTACGGATAAACAAGGTCAACCCGTAAAGGATTTGAGTTTTATTCAAGACAAGTTAAAAAATTCAGTAATGAATTATGATCCAAAGCTTTGGATAATCGCCAATGCAAACCCAGAGGATGTCTTTAATTTTAAAAGCAACGGATTAAGCCTGTTAGAAAAGAATCGAAAATTTTATGGTGGTGTGGCATACCAAGAGGTCATCTTACTTTTGGATAAAAACCATGAATTGAGAATGGTATTAAATGGAAAACTAGAAGGCTATATTCGCCGTATGAAAGAATCGTTGGCCCTTTTACAAAAAGAGTATGATCAACAAAGGGCACAATCTCGTTAGTATTTTATGGCTCTTGTTTTGGATGATTTCTTGTAATCAATCGGATCAAAAGCCTCTAGGGGGAAAAACGAAAACCAACGGAAAACTCCCATATCTTGGTAATCCTGAGGTCATAGTATCTACGAGGAATGGAAGGGAATATATGGATACGATTTATCCGAAAATTCCCAGTTTTTCTTTTTTTTCGCAGGATTCGATACGGGTGACCCGTGATTCGTTTCGAGAAAAGATTTGGGTTGTAGAGTTTTTCTTTGCCCGTTGTCCAACCGTATGTCCGGTTATGAACAAACAAATGAAACGACTTCACAAGGAATTGGAAACGCAACACCCAGAAATCGCGAAGAAACTACAAATTTTATCCTTTTCTATTGATCCCAAGCACGATACACCATCGGTTCTCAGAAACTATAGATCCTCGTATGGAATTTCTGCCCGTAATTGGACGATGCTCACTGGGGATGAAGAACTAACCCATCGGTTAGGCATCAAGCATTTCTTAGTCTTTGCAGGGAAGGATGATAATGCAGCGGGGAATTATGCCCATTCAGGTGCCTTTACTTTGGTAGACACCAAAGGATATGTTCGCGGTGTTTATCAAATCACAGACAATGAATTAAACGTTAATGAACAAGAATACCAAAAATTAGTTAATGATATAAAACTGTTGTATAATGAATAATTTACCGATCGAAAAAGCACAAACTTACAAACGATTAATCCTTGCCGTCTCCGTAGTTATCCCCTTAGTGGTAGGCGCTCTTTTTCGCATAAAAATCCAAGGTAACCTATCGTTTTTACCCCCCATTTATGCTTCGTTTAACGCGGCCACTGCTGCGTTGCTAGTTTTCGCACTTCTTGCCATTCGAAAAAAGGAAGTTTCTCTTCACCGCACGTTAGTACGCCTAGCCTTATTTCTTTCTATTTTATTTCTTGGTTGTTATGTGGCTTATCACCTTACCTCTGACCCTACGTATTATGGTGACTTCGATAAAAATGGACAATTGAGTGGTGATGAAATATTTGAAATTGGGGCATGGCGTTGGGTTTATTGGATAATTCTTGGGTCACATATTGGTTTAAGCATGGTGGTAATACCTTTGGTATTGTATGCGTATTTATATGCTTGGATGGGCGATTATGAAACTCACAAAAGGTGGGTGAAGGCGGCGTTTCCGATTTGGTTGTACGTTGCCATAACGGGGGTCATCGTCTATTTTATGATTTCCCCTTTTTATTAACTACTTGATCTTTATTTCAACCCTTCGGTTGGCTTCTCTTTCTTCTTCAGAGGTAGGTTCCGGGTAGATTGGATGTTTATTTCCAAATCCAATAGCCGACAAACGGGATGAATCAATACCAGATGCGATGAGGTACTCTACAATCTTGTCTGCTCGCTTCTTTGATAGCTTAAAGGACGTAAGAGATCGTTTTCCTTCGTCGTTTACGTGGCCTTGAACTTCGATGGAAATGCTTGGGTTTAATATGAGAAAATCCTTTAGTCGTTTCAGCCTAGGATACGATTCTTCAGCAATGGTCGCCTTGCCGCCAATAAAATAGATTTCGTCCAATTTTGCGATGGTGCCCCGAGAAATGGGATTTAGTTTAATCGTATCGTGCTGGTTTTCTGCTAGGATAATATGATTCGTGTAGTCCCGGGAATAATATCCTTCGGCGTCCACTTGTATATTTGCTTTTAAGCGGCGTTTGTTATTGACCAAAATATCGGAACCACTGTAGCTACCATCTAAGTCCCCCGCCATGGAGAGGGTAACCCGGGCAATGACGCTGGAATTATTCATGGCATTTCTAAGGTGAATACCATAAACGGGAAGCGCTTTGTCGTAGGCTAAATTTAATAGGAGTGAATCTTTTAAGGGGTTACCATCTTTGGTTAGTGGGGTGTAATTAAACGAAAAATCAATCGTACCCCCTTTTCCTTTTGTTCCAGTAAACGCCACCCAATAGGTTTGACCCTCCAAAATTGACAAGGAAAGGCCTGCTGTGTCGCTTCCTTTTTGGGATTTCTGAACCAGGAGGTTTGCTTTTTTGGCAGAAAGCAAAGAACAAAAATTTCCTTTATCAATATCGAAAACCGAGATATAGTATGATTCTAAGCTCGATGTACTTGAAATGTTAAGTAACCCCTGGTGTGTGGGTTTAAATTGAAGCCAAAGGGAATTGTTTGATATTTCGGTATACGGAAAATACGAGGATAAACCACTTTTATCTTTTCCATTGCGTCCGGTAAACGCGAGCTTGTAGGGGGTGTTGGCATATACGGCGACATTCCCTTCACAGGCACTTGGGTCTTTTTGGCTTGTCCCATCACAGGGAAAGACACCCAATCCGATTGCTAATACAACATAAGCCTTTTTGAACATCGAAGTTCCTAAACGAATTATTTAATATTAAGTTTCAAATTTCCTTTTAGGGAGATAAAAAGGGATGCGTATGCTTCCTTTAACTGTATAGATGTTATTTCTGTATTGGAAATTTGTCCTTGTAACGTTAGCGATTCATTCAAGGGGGAATTAATTCCTGATTCCATTGCCTTAACGGCTTGATCTAAGGCGCTTGCGTATGAAAAGTGTGATTTTTCTTGAATCATTTTGCTTATTCGGGTATCAAAAAGCCATTTAGCTGTTTGCAATAATACGCTTTTCGTTTTTAATTCAAAGTTCAGGGAATCTAAGCGTAGTTCTTTTCTTTCTATAAAAAGAACCGGTTTTCCGATTAAATAGAAGGTGCCATGCCTAAAACCACCGAAGGTAACCTCAAGGATAAGCTGGTCGTTTTGGGAACCGTAAATGGAGGCTTTTTCAATTACTATTTTTTTGTTTTTTATTTTTATTTCTTGGCCTTTAACCAATTGATTCAACATAGAAGATAGGGAGTCGTAGCCGATATTAATAGGAACCTCAAGGTTAAATTCATCGGAGGATTTTAACGAAGTTAAAGGGGGTAAGGCTTGAGTTTTAATTTCTTTTTTATCTGTAAAAACGCTTGGGCTTATAGCCATAGTCGTCGTGCAGTGAAAGGTATTTCCTTTAAAGGCTAGGGAATGTACGGATAAGGCCTTTGGCTGCAGGGTTAAATATCCAAACGAAGGAATTGGAATGGGTTTTTGCATTTCATTCCACGCAGAGGATAGATACGATTTTATGTCAATTTTTTGGATGTTCTCATCGATCGTGCCTTCGAGTTTTATTAGTTCTTTTCTAACCTCTCGCTCAACGGTTTGAGTAATGTCGTACCCGACAAACGTGATGCTACAAGGATCGTCAAGGTTAAAATAGTTAACGTGGGTTTTTGAGGTGAGGTTATACGTGCTATTAAGGTATAATTGGCTAGAATAACCAAGGGTAAACCGCCGTAACGGCTCTTTAATACCGCAGCTTACATATACCCTAGGAATAACGCAATCTCCACTCTTATTGAATATATATTGACAACCGGGACAATAATTAGCTTTTAACCATAACCCTCCTTCTACGGTATAATCAATCCGGTCGTTCATTCCGATGAATTGTATGGGGGAGCGATTAAAGCCATAAGAGATGCTCAATCCTTCGCATTGTTCTTTGGATCCTTCGAATACGGTAGGGACAGTTTTTTCAACGGTTTTGAGGTAAGGCGTGAGGTCCATGCTAAGGGGGATACTTATATAGGAAGGAGGTGCATCCGATATTTCTTTCGAGGTATAGCTTTTATAAGGAGGAGGTATGTTAACGGTTTGGCAGGCGAAAAGCAAAAGACCAAAACCGAGCGAACACAGGTGAAATCTTCGTTTCATTCATCAAAACGTTTCAAGATAACCTGTTGATTAAATCCCACGGGATAGGTTTTTAATCCAAATACCGTCGCATCGGCTTCTTCAATGACTTGAGTGGTTGTTAATGGAACCATGGATCCCCCATATAACGTAAATGCTAAGTCTCCGTTTGCTTGTAGACAAAGAACACTACTCATATAGGATGTTGAATTATCGTTATCTTCTATGCTGTAGAAGTCAATTAAACAATTCCCAAATAATCGCATGGGAATGATCACTCCTTCACCTTCATCCAAGGCCAGTCCTTCGGATTTTAATACGATATAGTATTTCTTTTCAAGGTATCCAGGCTTGTCCTTTTCTCCATAGGTCATGAAATAGGTCCACACCGAATCTTTTTTCACTTCAAGGATCGTTAAGCGCACAGGAACAGACGCAAACGGAGTGCTTTCTTTGCCATAGCATTCCATGGTGCCTTGGTAGAATCCAATCCAAGATCCAGGTAATCCTTGTCCATGCCCCCATGAACCAAATAACAGAATGAAAAGTAAAGAAAAATAGCGCATAAAAAATCCCGCAACGGCGGGATTAAATTTAGTTCATTTTCGCTTTCAATCCACGATCCAAAGCATCTAAAAACTCTTCCGTATACACATAATGTTCTCCGTGACTCACGTGGTTCCCATGCACACATACCGCTAAATCCTTGGTCATAATGCCCGATTCAACCGTTTCAATACAAACCTTTTCTAAGGTTTCACAAAAATCGACTAATGCTTGATTTTGATCTAATTTACCGCGGAATGCTAATCCTCGCGTCCAAGCAAAAATGGAAGCGATTGGGTTCGTAGACGTTTTCTTTCCGGCTTGGTGATCTCTGTAATGTCGCGTAACCGTGCCATGAGCGGCTTCTGATTCCATTATTTTCCCATCTGGAGTTACTAAAACGGAAGTCATTAATCCGAGGGACCCAAAGCCTTGCGCCACCGTATCTGACTGTACATCACCGTCATAGTTTTTACAGGCCCAAACAAAATTGCCATTCCATTTCAGTGCAGAGGCAACCATGTCATCGATTAATCGGTGTTCGTATACAATTCCTGCCTGATCAAAAGCGGTTTTAAATTCTTCTTGATAAATAGCCTCAAAAATATCCTTGAATCGACCATCATACTTTTTCAGAATGGTGTTTTTAGTCGAAAGATACAAAGGCCATTGCTTACTTAAAGCCAAATTAAAACAACTGCGAGCAAAGCCACGAATGGAGTCATCCGTATTGTACATGGCCATTCCAACACCATCTCCCTTGAAGTTGTATACTTCGAATTGCTGTGGTTCACCACCATCTTCCGGCGTGAAGGTCATGGTTAACTTCCCCTTACCTTTAAAAACAGCATCCGTAGCGCGGTACTGATCGCCAAAAGCATGGCGTCCAACGATGATGGGGGCCGTCCAGTTGGTAACTAACCTCGGGACGTTTTGCATTACGATCGGTTCTCTAAATACCGTTCCGTCAAGGATGTTTCGGATGGTCCCATTGGGAGATTTCCACATCGATTTAAGGTTAAATTCCTTAACCCTTGCCTCATCCGGTGTAATTGTCGCACATTTAATCCCAACTTGATGTTTTTTAATGGCTTCAGCGGCATCAATTGTTATTTGGTCGTTGGTTTCGTCTCTTTTTTCAATGCCTAAATCATAATATTTAATGTCTATGTCTAGGTATGGAAGAATTAATTTGTCTTTGATAAATTTCCAAATAATTCGGGTCATTTCATCCCCATCTAATTCTACGACAGGATTGGTTACAGGTATTTTTGTCATGTTTGGATTTTTTTCGCTACAAAGGTAGCAATAAGTGAAAACTAATCCATTGATCCAATCATCTTAGATGGATCAACAATTTGGTCGTATTCTTCTGAGCTTACATGGCCTAAGGTAATGGCGGCGTCTTTTAATGTGGTGCCATTTTTATGAGCATATTTGGCTATTTCTGCTGCTTTATAATATCCAATCTTAGTATTTAAGGCCGTGACCAACATCAATGAGTTATTAAGATGCTTCGTAATTTCAGGTAGATTGGGCTCAATTCCTGCGGCACAATTATCGGCAAAGGAAATACAGGCATCTCCGATCAGTCTTCCTGATTGTAGCACATTTGCGGCTATTACGGGTTTGATAACATTTAATTCAAAATGACCATTTGATCCTCCTATGGATACGGCCACATCGTTACCCATCACTTGGGCACAAACCATGGTTAATGCTTCAGGCTGTGTTGGGTTTACTTTTCCAGGCATGATGGAAGAACCGGGTTCATTATCCGGGATAATGATTTCACCAATTCCACACCGAGGCCCAGAGGACAACATCCGAATGTCGTTTGCAATTTTCATGAGTGCAACGGCACTTCGTTTCAAAGCGCCTGAAAGTTCTACCATAGCATCGTGTGCAGCCAGCGCTTCAAATTTATTGTTTGCGGTAACAAAGGGCAATCCAGTAAATTCCGCGATTTTTTGAGCGACGAGCACATCGTATCCTTTAGGGGTATTGAGGCCAGTCCCAACGGCCGTACCTCCAAGCGCAAGTTCAGATACCGCAACTAAGGCGTTGTTAATGCAACGTATTGAATGGTCCAACTGAGCAACGTAGCCGCTAAATTCTTGTCCCAAGGTAAGGGGGGTGGCATCCATAAAATGGGTTCTGCCGGTTTTTACAATTTCCTTGAATTCTACAGCTTTTTTATGAAGGGTTTCCCGCAAGTGGCTAAGCCCGGGTAAGGTTACTTCTACGGTTTGTTTATAGGCAGCAATATGCATTGCCGTGGGATACGTATCGTTAGAGGATTGTGATTTATTGACATCATCATTGGGATTTAGGACCTTTTCATCGTCTAATAAGGATCCTCCTTGTAATACATGCCCTCGGTTGGCAATGACTTCATTACAGTTCATGTTGGATTGGGTTCCTGAACCCGTTTGCCAGATAACCAATGGAAATTCTCCGTCGTGTTTTCCTTCTAGGATTTCATTGCAAACCGATGTAATTAAATCTCTTTTTTCAAGGGGAAGCACACCCAATTGATGGTTGGCGTGAGCAGCGGCTTTTTTTAGGTAGGCAAAGGCGTATATAATTTCTTTTGGCATAGACCCCTCGGGTCCAATTTTAAAGTTATTTCTGGATCGTTCCGTTTGGGCACCCCAATACGCAGCGGCAGGTACGTTGACCTCACCCATGGTATCTTTTTCTATTCTAAATTCCATTTGGATTGTTTTTGTTATTAAATATTCTGTACTTTTGTATCAGATTACAAATTTACAAGATGATCAGCACTTTCGGTATCGTTTTATTCCTTTTAATTTTTGGGATGGCCTTCTGGTTGTTGTTATTCCTTTTAGGATTTATCGTTCCTTTTTGGATTACGATTGATATTTTTGAGCGCCTTCGTCCGAAGCGTATACTTGAAGACAAGGAGTAATTCTCTCGTATTTCTTTACCCTCTTCTTTATTATCCTGGCCTAGTTGGCTGTTATATTGTGGTTAAACGCTATTCGTAGGCTTCTGTACCTGTTATCTTCTGAGGCTTTTTTGAGCATTCTTTTAGCTTTACGAAACCTTGATGCACAAAAAAGGGGATGAAGTCAAACCTCATCCCCAAACAAATCGTGTTTTTACTCTTTAATTACTTGCTTTGTAACGCTCCCAAGAGTTGTACTAACCGTTACATAATAAATGCCTTTGGCAAGCTTATCAAGCGATACATTAGCGCTCTGTTGAGATTTTTCAATTGGAACCATCATGCATTTTCCTGAGATATCATAAACCATAAGGTCTTGCAATAAGGCGTTAGAATTCAAGAGATCTACGTGCACTATTCCTGTTGATGGATTTGGAAAAAGGGTAACAGCAGAAGCATTTAGCTCTTGCAGGTCGGAAGAACCTGTGATGTTAATGGAATAATCCTCGGTTTCTCCATAGGTTGCGGCAGCACAAGGGTCTATAGGGGCCCCCCCTTGTGTCGCAGCAGAAAACGAAATACGAACGCGCATGTTTACAAGCCCTGTTGTAGCATTGGTAGGAACGGTAAAATTGAATACATTACTCCATCC
>JBJTWF010000118.1:0-6852 GCA_046081565.1 Flavobacteriales bacterium
ACGGTTCTCATCGAAAACGAAAAAATTAAGGAGTTTATCGAATTAAGAAAAAATTAATGACCATTGCTTCCTTAGCGAATCGACTTAAAAGCTCGTTGAGCCCTCGGTTTTCGCCGAGCGAAATTCATTCGATTTATTACGGTTTGCTGCAAACATACTGTCAAGTTTCGATAACCGAAATAATCGCAAACCCAGGCCGTGAATTGCCTGGCGCTCAAGTAGAAAAAATTCTTTCAGTAGAAGAACAATTAATGGCGGGTATTCCGTGGCAATATGCCGTTGGAAAGACTCATTTCTATGGCATAACTGTTCGCTGTACCCCCGGTGCGCTTATTCCAAGACCTGAAACCGAAGAACTTGTTGCTTGGATTCTTTCCGCTCATGACGCCTCTCCTGAATCCATTATCGATATTGGTACGGGTACGGGATGCATCGCCTTAGCCTTAAAAAATAATCGGGCTACTTGGTCAGTCTCTGCCTTAGATGTGAGCAGCGAAGCATTGCGATTAGCTAAAGAAAATGGGGAATCCCTTGGTATTGACGTCTCATGGATTGAAGCGGATATTCGTGACCTTCCCTCGGTTAAGAAAGGAGCGCCCTTCTCCATCATTGTTTCTAATCCTCCCTATGTATTGGAGCAAGAATCGTTGGAAATGGAAGCTAATGTATTAGATCATGAACCCCATTTAGCGCTTTTTGTGCCCAATAACGATCCCTTACTTTTCTATAACTACATCATGGACTGGGCCTTGGTGAATGCATGCCACCATGCGTGGCTTTATATTGAAATTAATCCTACATACAGCGATGCCATCGTTTTGGGATTGGAACAACGCGGTTTTATCAACATCGAGGTAAAAAAAGATTTACAGGGTAAATACCGAATGATAAGAGGACAAATAGTATTTTTAGGCAGTGAATCCTGAAGAAGCGCAAAAAAAAATGGCTTTGTTAAGTGAACAGCTTAACGACCATAACCATCGATACTATGTTCTGGCTAGCCCTACGATTTCCGATTATGCGTTTGACCAAATGCTTCGTGAACTGGAACTTTTGGAAGCTTCTTTCCCAGCCTTCGCGTCGGAAAATAGTCCCACCAAAAGGGTAGGGGGAGATATCACTAAAAAGTTTGAAACCGTTGTTCACGAATACCCCATGTTGTCTTTGTCGAATACGTATTCCAAAGAAGAAATCGTGGAATGGGTAAATCGATTGGATAAACTGGGCCTAGCAAACATGGCTTTTGTTTGCGAATTAAAGTATGATGGCGTTGCGGTTGGATTGCGATACGAAAAGGGAGCCCTGGTAAGAGCCGTTACCCGAGGCGATGGTGAGAAAGGGGAGGATATCACAGCAAACGTAAGAACCATTCGATCCGTACCGCTTCAATTGCAAAACGATTTTCCAGATAAATTCGAAATTCGTGGTGAAATATTTATGCCCCTTAACGCTTTTAAGGAATTAAATGAGCAGCGATTACTACAGGGAGAAGAACAGTTTGCAAACCCACGTAACACGGCTGCAGGTACCTTAAAACTGCAAGACTCCGCGATGGTTGCAAAACGAGGACTGGATACCTTTCTTTATGGCGTATATCAGGATCAAGGGCTTTTTAAAGATCATTTTGAAGCCATTCGCGCAGCCGGACGATGGGGATTTAAAATACCACCCGAATCGCTCGGTTATATTAACTTGGTGTATAACGTCGATGGGGTGATGGATTTTATTAATTATTGGGATACACATCGAAACGAACTGCCATTTGAAATTGACGGTATTGTCATCAAAGTAAACGCATACGAAGAACAAAAAAGAATAGGATTTACTGCCAAATCACCTCGTTGGGCCACCGCTTTTAAGTTTAAAACGCAACAGGCGGAAGCGCTCTTGCAATCGATCGATTATCAAGTGGGGAGGACAGGTTCCATTACCCCTGTGGCGAATTTAAGCCCGGTTTCCTTGGGTGGAACCACGGTGAAAAGGGCTTCCTTGCACAACGAAGATCAAATGATTAAATTAGATTTGCACGTGCTTGATAGCGTGTTCGTTGAAAAAGGGGGTGAAATAATTCCAAAGATTGTTGGCGTGAACAAAGATAAACGGGAAAAAGACGCGGTTCCCTTGGTTTTCATTGCTTCTTGCCCAGAATGCGGAACTACGATTCAACGCGAAGAAGGTCTTTCGAATCATTTTTGTCCGAACAGTAAAAGTTGTCCCCCCCAAGTAGCAGGTCGATTAATTCATTTTGTCTCCCGCAAGGCCATGAACATTGACGGCTTGGGTGATGAAACTGTTACCCAGTTGGTGAAAGAAAACCTTTTAAAGCAGCCAAGTGATTTTTATACGCTTACCGAAAAAGACCTTATCGCCTTAGATCGCATGGCGGAGAAGTCCGTCAATAACCTTCTATTGGCCATAGAAGAAAGCAAGAAAACGCCATTTGAACGTGTGCTTTTTGCATTAGGGATTAGGCACGTTGGGGAAACGGTAGCAAAAAAAATTGCACAACACGCGACCTCACTGGAAAGGCTACGGAATATGAGTAAGGAGGAATTATTGGAAATTGAGGAAATTGGAGATAAAATCGCGGATTCAATTCTTCATTTTTTTAACGATGAGGAGAATAAAGTGTGGATTGAAAAGCTAATTGACGTAGGTTTGCAATTGGAAAGCAAGGAAAAAGAAAGAGACAGTTCTATATTTTTAGGGTTGACCTTTGTGGTTTCAGGCGTTTTTGAATCGTATGCGAGAGAAGAAATTAAAGCACTAATAGAGCGAAATGGAGGAAAAAACAGTGGATCCGTTTCCTCGAAAACGGATTATCTCGTGGCGGGTGAAGGAATGGGGCCAGCCAAGTTGAAAAAAGCAAACGACTTGGGAATTAAAATATTAACTGAATTGGATTTCCAAAAATTGATTGGACATGAAAAATAAAAGTTTGTGGTCAAAGACCCAATCGTTAATGGTAGTTATTCATTATAAATCCTTGGAATCGTTGAATGAATATCGACGTGCGCTGGATAAAATTTTAGACGATAGCCAGGTGAAAAAATTAACGATAATTGTTACCCTCCCAAAGGACGTAAATAAGGATACCTTACCTCCCCATTTTTTAATTTACTATAACAGCCCCAATGATTATACTTTTATGGGTAAACTGAAGGATGTTTTACTTCAGCGAGAACTTGAAAAGTCATTCGATATGTTATTGTGGGTTGGGAGTTTGGAGCAAAAAGTATACAGCGAAATTAAAGGGTGTGATTTCAAACAGAAAGTCGTGGTGAACGATGAAAACGATGGGTATTTTGACCTAGCCTTAAAATCCAAAGATGAAAATGCTTACACGCTATTTGATTTTACGGTTGGGACCTTAGATAAAATTGAATTAATATGAAAAATACCTTTAAAGGGTCAGGCGTTGCTTTGGTAACCCCTTTTACAAAGAATTTAACCATCGATTTCGATGCCCTTGAGGAATTGGTCGACTACCAAATCGATAACGGGATGGATTTTTTGGTGGTTCAAGGAACCACGGGTGAATCTCCAACGTTGTCACAGGAAGAGAAATCAGAAATTTTGAATTGCGTCATCGATTGTAACGAGGGCCGTTTGCCAATTGTGTATGGCGTAGGAGGAAACAATACCGCAAGTGTGGTTAACCTCTTAGGTAACTTGCCGAAAGGTGTGGATGGGATTTTATCGGTGTCTCCGTATTACAATAAACCCATTCAACAGGGAATTTTGGCCCATTACAAAATCTTAGCCGATGCCACCGACCTTCCAATAATCCTGTACAACGTGCCTGGAAGAACTGGATCAAACGTGTCCGTTGAAACGACCCTGGCCTTAGCTGAAACACCAAACATAGTCGCCATTAAAGAAGCATCGGGAAATATGGAGCAAATCATGCAAATCATCAAGGATTGTCCTGAAGATTTTGGGGTGATTTCTGGTGACGACAACCTAACCATGCCGCTTATCGCTGCAGGGGCTGTTGGAGTTATTTCGGTGGTAGCAAACGCTTTTCCATCCTTGTTCTCAACGATGGTAAAGGCTTCTCTTAAGGGTGATTTGACGAAGGCTAGAAGAGCGCATTATGAACTGTTTGACATTACAAAAATGTTCTTTGAACAAGGAAATCCTGGAGGAGTCAAAGCGGCTCTAGCGCACCTCGAAATCATGGAAGAATACATGCGAATGCCTTTGTTTCCAGTTTCCATGGAATTAAGAAAACGCATTGAAAAAGAGACCGATAGGATTATTGATTTGATGTAAGTTTTAATGTGCTTTGGCCTGTTCTTTCTAGCCTATAAACAGGTCAATACCCCAAGTAAATGGTTGTGGTATCGAATGGGGTAGTATTCGCCTCCAAAATACCCGTATTATTTGTTCCATAAACGGCATATTCAATGCGATAAGGACTGTTACCATCGTTAATACAGTAAACAGACGTATCAACAGCACCATAGAAATGTTGGGTATCAATAGAACAACAAGCGTCACAGTTAATTTTTCCCGCTTGGCGAATGTATTGCATGTGATCGTTGATCGATGGATTGTGGTTTAGCACTTTAATTTCTACCCATGCTTTGGCCGTCGTCGTGTAGTTTCTAATCGTCGAACCTTTAAGGTTGAACGATGAATTATTGATGTCTTCCTCCAAATCAAAGTATAGTGCCTTGTTTACTTTTAGGGTGTATTTTTCCGTTCGGGTGCGTTCGAATTCAAAGCGATAAGCGCCTTGTGCGTCGGTGACTGTGGTTCCAATTGCAGAGAATTGGTTTGTGGAGGAAGAAACGCCATAGAGCGTCACGGTAGCTCCAGCAAGTGGGGTTCCAAATGATCCATCGGTGATAACCCCCTCCAAGATTAATTGTTTTGGATTCTTTCCACACCCTAAGGCAAAAAGCAGGGTAAAGGCGAAAAATATTGGTTTCATAAATTAAAAGTAGTCATAAGTGCTGAAACGCGTTCCGTTGGAACAAAAAGGAAATCTGAAGTGTGCCGCTGAGCACCACGTTCTTTTATCAGTTTACCATCATACAAGCCTAATTGTTGATAGCCAATCTGAGAGAAAAAATGACAAAAGTCCTCAATATGCCTCTCGGAAATTTCAATTTGAACGATGGGCCGCAGCCTATTGAGTGCTTCGCCAAGCGTTGAAAACACCGTCCATTCATACCCCTCAATGTCGCATTTAATGTAGTCGAGACGATGGCACGTTGAAAGGAAGGTTTTTGCTTCAATGACAGGAACCTCAAGGTGTTCAGGTAAGCGCTTGGCTTCTTCTTCAGGGATAACATGGGGTAGCCCGGTTCGTAAAACGCCTTTTTGAATTGGCATGACCATGTATAACGTTCCTGAAGTGGCTCCCATGGCGGAATGAATTACCTCAACATGCGGAAATGACGATAGCAGGGATGACAATCGCTCATAAAAAAGAGGAATAGGTTCGAATGCATACAAGGTTCCCTTCGGGTTGAGGCGAGCAAAGAGCTTAGAAAAATAACCCAGGTTGGCTCCTATATCCAGTACAACATCCTCCTCCATAATGAGTTTTTTGGCGGCGTAATGGAATTTAAATCGTGAATCCCTTTTCAAAATACCCATATCGAAGAGAAAAAAGAAACCCATTTGCATGCACCGTAGATAAAGGGAGGTTGGCAAGTAACGATATAAGATCTTTTTGATTCGATAAACCATCTCTACGAAAATACGCCATTTGTGGCTATTTTTATCAAAAATTATAGGTAATGCCCCGGTTTGTTTTCTGTCTTATTTTTTGCTACACTTCACTTCAAGCCCAAAAGCCGTTGGATCTAAAAGAAATTATGAAAGGACAAGATTTTACGGGATATTGGCCAAATGCTCCCCAATGGGATTTCCAGGGAAATGCCCTTTATTTCCGATGGAATAAGGATGGAATAGGAGAGAGCGAGCCTTACCGTTACGATTTGAAAACGCAAGCATTAAACGCAATTTCTGAAGCTGCGTTCAAGGAGATCATTCCTTTTGATCCTAATCAACGTTCCTTTACCAATCAATTAACTTACCTTGAACAGAGCCTGGTGTTGACCGACCGTAAAACGTTCAAGTCAAGGGTTTTACTTCAGACGGATCATTTTATTTCCGATGTCAACCGATTCTCAGAAAAGGAGGCTACCCTAAGAATAGATGGTGATTTTTACCTCATTACATTTGAATCCTCAGGAATGTTTCAACTTAAACAGCTGACGCGATACGTAGAGCCCAAAAAGACGGCTAAAAAGGACTCGGGTCATTTGGAAATTCAACAACAAGCATTGTTTCAATACCTTCGCGATAAAAAAGATGATTCTAAAATAAATCCACCATCTGCTTTTCAAACCGTTAAAGAAATGACCCTGCCTGCGGGGTTTAATAACCTCTCCGGTCATTTTATTAGCTATCCACACCAAGCCGTTCTGCTTCGAGTAGATGATCCTTCCGAAGAAAAACCAACAGAATTCCCTGTTTTTATTACCGCTGATGGATACGTGCGTAGCCAAAAGGCCCGTGCTAAGGTGAGTGCTCATGAATCGAATCAACGCATGTATTTGCATCTTTTATCGAAAGATACGCTTGTAGCGATAGACTTCTCAAGGTTGAGTGATATCCGTAGGAAACCGCATTATTTGGATTCAAAAGGGGATAGTTTATGGCGTAAAGACCGTGAACTGTTTTTACATGATCCAGTATTTGCCAAAAATAAACCACTGGCCCTGTTGGATATTCGTGCGGCCGATAACAAAGACCGCTGGATTGTCGTGGTTAACCTGCTGGATGGTACCGTTAAAGAGCTGGATCGTCAACACGACGAGGCATGGATTGGTG
>JBJTWF010000119.1:0-9231 GCA_046081565.1 Flavobacteriales bacterium
TGGAAAAGGATTGTCGAACGAGGGTGAACGAGCGGCGATTTTAGGGGGAATTTCCGGAGCAAAACACATCCATCAGTTAGCCGAGGCATACGGCGCCACCGTTATTTTACATACTGACCATTGTGCTAAGAAGTTATTGCCGTGGATTGATGGGTTATTAACCGCGGGAGAAGAATTTTATGCTCAAACAGGCAAGCCTCTTTATAGTTCACATATGATTGACCTTTCCGAGGAGCCGCTTTTAGAAAATATTTCCATGTGTAAACAGTATTTGGAACGAATGTCCAACATAGGAATGACCTTGGAGATTGAACTTGGAATCACGGGGGGAGAAGAAGACGGTGTTGATAATTCTGAGGTAGACAGTTCTAAATTATACACGCAACCGGAAGAAGTCGCTTTCGCCTATGAAGAATTAATGCGTGTCTCTCCAAGGTTTACCATTGCCGCAGCGTTTGGAAATGTACATGGTGTATATAAGCCCGGCAATGTTGTCCTACGTCCCATCATTTTGAAAAATTCGCAAGACTTTATCCAGAATAAATTTAACACGGGGAAGAATCCAGTAGATTTCGTGTTTCACGGAGGTTCAGGTTCTACGATTGAAGAAATAAGAGAAGCCATTGGTTATGGTGTTGTAAAAATGAACATCGATACGGATTTACAATTTGCCTTTACCGAGGGAGTTCGTGATTACGTGCTTGCTTACTCCGATTACTTAAAAACACAAATAGGAAATCCAGAGGGTGAGGATAAACCCAATAAAAAGTATTACGACCCAAGAAAATGGATGCGTGAAGGCGAATTGACGTTTTTAAAACGGCTGGAGCAGTCTTTCAAAGATTTAAATAACATTAACACCTTGAAATGAGTTGGTTTAAAAGAAATAAAGAAGGAATTACGACAAAAACCGAGGAGAAAAAAGAAACTCCAGATGGGTATTGGATAAAATGTTCTAATTGTAAAACCCTTTACATTACGGTAGATTTAGAAAAGAAGAATTTTGTTTGTGAGCGTTGTTCTCATCATGAGCGTATTGATGCAGAGTCTTATTTTAAAATGATTTTCGATGAGGGCAAGTTTACCGAACTTGATGCAGCAATGTCCTCTGGAGACCCGCTTGGATTCGAGGATACCAAAAAGTATACTGACCGAGTAAAAAGTACTCAAAAAGCAACGGGATTAATGGATGCAATACGTACCGCTAAGGGAACGCTTGAAGGACAACCTTTAGTGGTGGCATCTATGGATTTTGGATTTATTGGAGGCTCCATGGGAAGTGTTATGGGAGAAAAGATTTCAAGGGCAATTCTCGAAGCCATAAGGTTAAATGCGGCCTTTATGATTATTTCCAAGTCGGGGGGAGCCCGTATGATGGAAGCTGGATACTCCTTAATGCAAATGGCAAAAGTTTCCGGAAATTTAGGGTTGCTTTCCGAAGCGAGGTTACCTTACATTTCTTATTTGACGGACCCAACCACCGGAGGGGTTACGGCATCCTTTGCGATGTTAGGTGATATTAATATTGCCGAACCTGGAGCGTTGATTGGTTTTGCGGGGCCAAGGGTTGTAAAAGAAACTATTGGAAGGGATTTACCCGATGGATTTCAAACTTCAGAGTTTTTACTGGAACATGGTTTTTTAGATTTCATCGTTGACCGAACGGAAATTCGATCTAAGCTTAGTCAGGCCATTCGATTGTTCATGCATTGATGTCCTTTATAGAAAAGGGCAGTTAATATATATTTGATTATATTCGTTGAAGATGTCTTTGCAAGAAATTTTATCCTTGGTATGTATTGGTATCGTCGCAGGAATTCTGAGTGGTTTCGTCGGTGTGGGAGGCGGAATTGTAATAGTTCCTGCCTTGGTATATGCTATGGGATTTACCCAACATCAGGCGCAAGGTACGAGCTTATTCGTTTTGGCGATGCCGGTTGTGTTGTTGGCTGTAATGAATTATGCCAAAACCGGTAATGTAAATTGGAAATTTGGACTAGTTATCGCAGGAGCTTTCATCGTAGGAGGGTATGTTGGATCCAAACTTTCTTTGAGGCTACCCGCGCATTGGGTGAAAATTACTTTTGGGCTAATCATGGCTTATGTTTCCTTTAAATTGCTTTTATCTGGCTTTCAAACCTTAAACCAGCATGAAACCTGAGCAAATTGACGCTTTTGTGGAGTCTATCTTTCCCGAAGTAAAGTCGCATCGCGAGCATTTACATGCCCATCCTGAACTTTCGTTTCAGGAATTTGAGACCATGGCATATGTTTCTCAAGCCTTGCAAAATTTAGGAATTCCTCATGATGTAGAAGTTGGGGGAACGGGGGTAGTGGGGTACATCGAATCCCCGCATTCAGACCAATGGATAGGGCTTCGGGCAGACTTGGACGCCTTACCGATACAAGAGCAAAATGATGTGGCCTATCGATCGCAAATTGATGGGGTGATGCACGCGTGTGGGCATGATGTGCATACTTCCATCCTTTTGGGAACAGCCGCTGTTTTAATGCAAATGCGTGAGGAACTTCCCGTTTCTGTTAAATTAATCTTTCAACCTGGAGAGGAGGTTTCACCAGGCGGGGCAAATTACATAATCGATGCGGGGGTAATGGATAATCCCAAACTGGAGGCCATGATTGCCTTACATGTGTATCCTGAAATGGAGGTTGGAAATGTTGGAATAAAGTCGGGATTAATGATGGCGTCGAGCGATGAAATTCGCATTGAGATTCATGGGAAAGGAGGCCATGGGGCATTACCGGAAAAATGCATTAATCCTATTGCTATGGCTGCTGAAATTATTTCAAAAACTCCAGGCTTATTGAAGGAATTCAAGCCAGAAGAAGTTCCAACGGTCCTAAGTTATGGTTATGTGGAGGGATTAGGCGCGGTGAATGTAATTCCATCTACCTGTATACTCAAAGGAACGTTTAGAACGATGAATGAGGAATGGAGAAAGCAGTTTTTTGAACTATATGAAGGTTTTTTACGGAACATTGAAAAAGAATTTGGTGGATCCATTCAGTTGCACCGGGTAAAAGGGTACCCTTTTTTGGAAAACGACCCTACCTTAACAGCGATGGTTGAAAAGCGTTTAAAAGATCAACTGGGAGAGGAAAGGGTTCATGCCATTCCCATTCGAATGACGGCAGAGGATTTTGCTTTTTATGCTACTCATGTTCCCATTTGTTTTTTTCGATTAGGGGTTGGGGATCCCTCAAAAAGCATAAACTACAGCGTGCACCATCCTAAGTTTGATGTTCATTCAGATGCTTTAAAAGTTGGTATTTCATCGATGGTTTCCATTGTTAATGGATTTTAAGGCTTGGTTAATTTGATTCTTCAAAGGGCATAATCAATAAATTTCTATATCTTAGGAATCGCTTAAGGTATGGCTTCATTAAATCCAATTGCTGGGGTATTAGGAAAACAAAGAGCTTCTCATTTGTTGCGTCGAGCAACGATGGGCCCTCGATTACAGGATATCAGTGCTTTTTCGGTATTAGATATTGATGCGGCGCTCACTCAACTTATTCAACCACTTACGGCTCCTGGTTTTCCTGTAGATCCCAATACAGGATCCCACTGGATTGCTCCTAACGTGCCCGACCCCAATCAGATAGTAGATGTATGGTCTGGTTATACCAAAACGTGGTGGTTAGAAACCATGAGAAATGAAGGACCTAACCTGACCGAACGAATGGTTTGGTTTTATCATACCCACGTGCCGGTTATTCTATCTCGTGTGAGTTGGAATCCTCAACTAGCCGTAGATTACTTACGGTTGCTAAGGACCTACGCCCTTGGAAATTATAAAGATTTGGTGAAAGCCCTATGCATTGACAATTCCATGCTGATTCATTTGGATGGTCATTTAAATATCAAAGGGGCTCCACAAGAGAATTTTGGACGTGAATTTCTTGAGTTGTTTACCGTTGGAAAAGGCCAAGAGGTATCAATAGGAGATTACACTACGTTTACCGAACAAGATGTTAAAGCCCTTACGAAGGTTTTAACCGGATGGACGTATGATACCTCCTTCCAAGCGGTTGATGCCATTACAGGAATCCCCTGTGGGAAGGTTAAATCGGGCGATGGAATTCTAGCTTCACAGCATGACGTTAGTGTAAAGCAATTTTCTAGCGCTTTTGGAGGAGCCTCGATCGTTACGGCAGGGGTTTCTAATGGCACGTGTCCAATTTCATCCGTAGAAAATGAGTTGCAGGATGCGGTAGATATGGTTTGCGCCTCGGTCAATACCGCCAAGCACATCTGTAGAAGGTTATATCGCCAATTTGTATATTATGATATCACAACAGAGATAGAGAATGATATCATCGTACCGTTATCCAATGCCTTAATAGCGAATAATTACAATGTAATTGAAGTGCTTTGCACCTTATTAAAAAGCGAACATTTTTATGATTTAGATTCGGTTCAAACTCAGGATAATAATATCGGTGCGATCATAAAATCACCGATAGAAATAGTGATTGGAACCATGCGCTTGTTTAATTTAGCGGTTCCATCCGTTTCATCCCAATTAAGTCAGCATTATTCGCTTTATGACCAGTTACAAAACCAATTAAGTTTGCAGGGTTTGGAACTTTTTGAACCCGTGGATGTAGCGGGTTATGATCCTTATTTTCAAGTCCCAGTTTACCATCGCTATTGGATTTCAGCAAATTATTTGGCCAATCGTTACAAATTCGCCGAGTTGATTATCAATGGTTTTAACGTTTCTGGAATTCCAGCCTTGCAATTGGATGTCCTTTCGTTTGTACAAAGTAGTGTTGCCAATCCTTCGGATTCCGATCTTTTAACCCAGGAAATCGTTGAATGGCTTGTGCCCATAAGCCTCGATACTGCTCGTTTTGCCTATTTTAAAGACACCATACTTTTGGAAAACAATACCCTTGATTGGAACGCAGAATGGACGGCGTTTCAGGCTAGTGGCCTTTCCAATGTGGTCAAAACGCAATTGGAGAAGCTCTTTATTGGTATCATGCAATCGCCAGAATATCAACTTTATTAAACCGAGGTAATGAAAAGAAGAGATTTCGTAAAACTGTCTTCCATCCTCAGCAGTGGGATGTTACTGAAGTTTAATGGTGTTCCTTTGTATGCTTTTCCGGAAGAGAATATATTACATCAAATCGCCAAAAATAGCCTCAACGATAGAATTTTGGTGTTAATTGAACTTCATGGAGGTAACGATGGATTGAATACCATTATTCCCATTAATCAATACGGATTATATTACAACAGTCGAGCGAACATCGCCATCCCTGAAAATGGACTTCGGAACTATATTACCTTAGATCCAACCTTACCGGATAATAGGCAAGTAGGCTTACATCCTGATATGGTTGCTGCTAAAGCCATGTACGATGAGGGAAATATGGCTGTGATTCAAAATGTGTCCTATGAAAACATGAATGGGTCACATTTTAGAAGTCGGGATGTTTGGATGATGGGAGGGGGGTACAACGATTATTATCATTCAGGATGGATGGGGAGATATTTAGATTATACCTATCCTGGATACCCAGATAATTATCCAAGTATTCAATATCCGGATCCTTTAGCCATAGAAATGGGAACGGCGGTATCGTTGGCGTTTCACCGTGAACAAGGAATCCCAGCAGGGTTGTCAATTCAAGACCCCGTAGCTTTTTATAATTTGATTCAAGGAGTAGGGGTAGATCCACCGCTTACCTTGCCCGACACGCATGCGGGGGATGAAATCGAATACATCATGCAAATCGAGAAGCAGGCTCATAATTATGCGGAAAGATTAAAAGACGTATATGAGGCGGGGACCAACTCCAATGTGGTGTATCCAGATCTTTATCCGTACATTGCTCCAGCAGGAGCCAAGCACAACCCTTTATCACCTCAGTTGCAGGTTATTTCGCGTTTGATAAGTGGAGGAATTAATACAAAAATTTTTGTTTGTCGCATCGGTGGTTTTGATACCCATGCAAACCAAGTGGTGAATAATAACCCAACCATGGGGGCTCATGCGGCTTTGTTATATCATATTTCCTCTGCTGTGAAGGCTTTTTATGACGATTTACAAAACCTTGGCTTGGATCAACGGGTATTAACGATGACTTTTTCAGAGTTTGGGCGGCGAGTGGCTTCCAATGCCAGTTATGGTACAGACCATGGAAATGCGGCGCCAATGCTGGTTTTTGGAACCTGCATAAATCCGGGCGTTTTTGGTAATAACCCAGACTTAGCTAATTTGCTTTATGGAAATGTTCCAATGGAATTTGATTATCGCCAAGTTTTTACCTCGGTTATGAAGGATTGGTTCAATGCATCTGATGAGGCAATCACTATGGTGAAATTTGAGAATTTTGTAGAAAATCGTGTTGATTATGTCGAATGTAAGGCCTTAAGTACGACGGAATTATTTCAGGAAAACTTGACGCTTCATTGCTATCCCAATCCTACGCAAGAGCAATTGAATGTTTCCTATTACCTAAAACAGGAGGCAGACGTTCGCATCGATTTACTGGATTTTTCAGGTCGAAAGATCGCATCTATTTCTGAGCCACCATCCACTATGGGGAACCACGATGTAGTTTTTGATCTTTCACGCCTTGCACCGGGCACCTATTTGGTTAGGCTATTTGCAAATGATGCGGTATTAATGAAAAAAATTATACTGTCCCACTAATGAAAAAGCATTGGCTAACGCTTGTTCTAATAGTTTTTGCAGCGCTTTATTCCATGGGGCAAAGTAGAAAGCACCAATACCGAAAGGACCGGTACTTTTTTGGGGTACAATTAGGCACTGGATTTACCCAACCTGTGGTGCAGGAACGGTATAGTCTGTTGCAATTGACGCCAGAATCTGCGAATAAGAATTTTGAAAAACAGTATGGGAACCTATTTCAGAATACGGGAGGAATATATGGATTGCATGGAAGTTTTGCCTTCACGAAGTTGTTCTCGGTATTGGTTCAGCCTTGTTTTCAAACCCAGCGCTATGCCTATCTCACGAATTACCATTGGGCGGATACCATTCTTGGGGGTGAAGTTTACAAGGAATTGTTACACCGACAAAAAATGGCCAACCTTCGAATTCCTGTTTTAGCCAGAATGGATTTTTCTGCGAGAAGATTCTCTCCTTTTATACAAGGAGGGTTATCTTTAGACATAGTATATTTTGCAAGTCAGATTATTTATGCAGACAATTACATTGACAACCAGGTTGATCGAAAAACTGCAACGCCATCGTCCATAGCTGAATTGACTCCCCACCTTAATAAGGTAAATGTATACGTCGTGGGAGGCGCAGGGATTTCGTATTATCGGGAACAATTTGCGGTTTCTTTAGCGGGAAATGTACGCTATGGTTTGAGGTCAAGTATCAATGATTTTAACCGTTATGCGGATTACACCGGGTTTGCAACGGAGTTTTTGGATGTACAGGATCAATTCAACCTACTAAACGTTGATCTGTTGCTCACGGTTATGGTTCCAATTCATAAAAAATGGTAACGATGAGGATTTATATCGTATGTATTGCCTTGATTTCCATGTTCGTTTCGTGTGAAAAGAAGGATACAAGCACCCTTCCATTCACAAAAATATATGATGACCAAAATGGAAATCGTTCGTTCCAACCATTGGCGATTGCAAAAGCCACCTTAGATCATGGGTATGTTGTACTAAGTGCTTGTGACGGTTGGCGAATTCAACTTATGAAAATTGATAAGGATGGCGCATTTGAATGGAACTATTTTTTGCCGTCCAATTTTGTTAACGCCATGCCGACCATCCTTACCATAGATAATGTACTTTATTTGGTGTGTATGGATCCCGTTCAATTGGATACGCGCATACTTCGTATTGACGAGGCAAATAAAATGGTAGTGCAAACCGCTCAGTTGGAAGAAATTACCTATCCGGTTCAGGCGCATTATAATGGGGAAAAACTCTATGTCTTGAATGCGCCACTTTCCAGTCAGATGATGGGAGTTCATGAGGTGAGTCAATCCCTCGATACGGTAGTTAAGGTGGGTGGGCTATCGGTTTCTACGAATGTAGATGATTTGATTTTAAAGCATATGATGCATACGGGGGTTCGTTGGCCATTTTATATCCAATCGAGTCCTGAAAAAGACCTCCTCTGTGTAAATGGTTTTTATAATTATTCCTTCTCCTCGGTATTTTTAGATAACGATCTTCAATTTAAGGGAGTACTTAATGGTGCTGGGTTTGATGGAGGACTTTTGGCCATGGCACCACTGGGTCAACAGCAATTTGCGTTTGCCCGTATGGCCGGCGATTTAGTATTGTTTAATCCATCCCTTGGTATAAATCCAAACCAGATTGCTATGGCAACGGCTTTAGAGGCACAAGGAGATGCAGAATTAGACCCAACAAAACCAATCCTTGTCAAAGCAATAACCATTCAATCCGTTGCGTACAGGGCTCTCATATCCAGTACACGAAGCAATCAATTGGTGTTAAAACTATACGATTCATCCGGTAAAAAAGTGGGCTCACGTTACCTCAGTAAAAATGTACCCATTAAGGCTTGTGATGCTATACAAACCCCGTACGGGGAATTGTTAATTCTCGCACAGGTCCGAGTTATGGGTAGTTTTAATCGGATTGCTACCCTAAAATTAACGCCTACCAATTTACAAGAAAGCATTCAACCATGATGCGGTATCTTGTATGGTTTCCTATGCTCTGTTTTTTGAGTTTCTGCAGTAAGCAAGAACGTATGGAGCATAGAATAGAAGGTACTTGGATACCTGTCCTGGTATGGTATCAGAATGCCGAAGGATTTACTTTTTATGATAGCATTCCAACCGGTAGTTTATCGATCCAATCAGGGATCGCCTCTGGGTATATTCGGTCGGATTTTATCCCATTTCAAAGTTCTTTTTCTGATTCATTAGGGTTAAGTGGCAAGGTGGAGTTGAGCGTAGAACGTTCAGAAGTGAGTTGGAACGTTGGAAACGATACCGTTTTGAGTCGTTTGTTTGCACTTACCAGAACGGATTTAGTTTTTGAGCGCTTCGATGCACCAACCAACCAACGGTTTAGGTACGTTTTACAGAAAAAGTGAGCTTTTATTACATGAAGCCTAATTCCAATTTCGCTTCTTCGGACATCATGTCTTTGTCCCATGGAGGATCGAAAACAATGCTAACCTTACAATCGGAAACGGCTTCCATTGCCTTCACTTTATCTTCAAC
>JBJTWF010000120.1:0-23883 GCA_046081565.1 Flavobacteriales bacterium
AATAACCCAACAGGCGTAAAACGTTAATATCCAAAGGGGAATCGACCATATCCCACCGGTTTTATTGTAAGTTCTAATTATATTAAAGTCAAACGCTAGGGAGGGAAATTGAATGGCTAATATAAAGGATAAACCAAGAACTGTTTTTAAGTGATTTTTCATGTGTTTCAATTTGTGACCTTAAAAGTAATCACCAACGTGCATTTCGGTTACGTATGTCATGGTTAGATTTCCACATTGCAATGTTATTGAACGAAAAAAAGCCACCCTAAAGTGATTTAGGATGGCTTTTAGGTATACTACGAATGTCCTTCGTTTACTTCAATAGTTCAAATTTTTGAATGCTAATGGATTGGTCGGCACCAAATCCATATAGCAGGTACATTCCTTCGGATAAAAAGCTTAAGTCGATTTCGTTTGAAGGAAATTCTTCTCGGTAAACGGCTGTACCGTCCATCCCAAAGACAACCACCTCATGCAGGGTTTTAGTAGCATGTTTCCATTGAATATGCCCATCGGTGGGATTTGGGTATAGCGTAAAACCGTCTAAGTTTGGTTCAAAAATACCAGCGGACGCCCCTTCATGTACCCGTATAGGAACGCTATACGAAGTATGTTGCATAGGAGTGCCGTTATCGCTTGCTTCAATGGTTACGTGATAAATGCCTGGCGATAATCCTTGAGGATTAAATTCGCAGGCGTAAGAAATATAGGTTGTGCCATTTCCTCCTTGTAGGCTCGTTAAGGCGTTCGGGGCATCTGAATTTATTTGCGTGGACAGCATTTGACCATACTCTGGGGTAAGTACGGATATTTCGAAAGAAGCGGTTGTATTGGATTTGTGCAGGGTATCTCCCGTATAGACATCAATGGTATCGCAAATATTACTATTGATCACCAAAGGGGGGATATTGGCTGCATTCATTCCTGCAATGTCAAAGTACACTTCTTGATCATCCAGGAAATCTACTTGATCTGCTAATCCGTAAGGCCCATCAAACCCAGTTCCAGGGGCATCAAATTGTCCTACTTGGAAAAAGTCTACACCGTTGCCGATGTTCACTCCAACGGTAGCGGCAAATCCTCCAAAACCACCAAATCCCGATGAGGCATCACCTGTGGTCCACTGCATGTCACCGTAGCAAAAGGAAATGTTGTTGTTGCCATGAATTATCGTATCCTGTCCATTGGAAATTACTAATTGAAAGGTATTCGTTAGGCTGTCATGCATGTTGTAGTATCCTACATGGTCCCAAATTACAATCAAGGCATCGTTAGTAACTTTGTACCAAACGTTTCCTCCGCTCGCGGAACGCGTATCGACGTCTCCCCAAAAGGGAGCGATCATGTTAAAGGTTGGGTCCGGAAAGGCATTTGCTGTGTATTCGAAATATGGCGCCAAAAAGGAGACGTTCCCATTGTTGTTGATAACCACGCTATCGTACAAGGTGCCATAAAAATCAAAACTAAACGGTAAGGTGATAAAGCCAGAAGACCAATCGTCGTTGGGGGTCATGGCCAATGTATAGGTGTTGTCCAAGGTCAACATACAACCGCAAAGGGCATTTTTATTGGTCGACGGAATTGGTTTTATTTTGTTTGGGGTTACTAAATCGGAAAATTGATATACGGCACTTGAATTTAACTGACCGCTTTTTTTCAATTGATCGTATTCAGAAGATGAAATGCTCACCGAGTTTTTTTGAGCGAAGGAGGTTCCTGCCACCATCACGCAGAGGTAGATTAGTTTTTTCATGGCCGTAAAATTTAGGGTTTGTTCTAGGCTTAACGATCTGGGTTTCATTTCCGTTGCCTTCAGGACATAAAAAAATCTGGCATAACCGGGTTATAAGACTGTGAAATCAAGGCTAGTGCTTGGATAAATAATCGGCAACGCCATCAAAACTTGGTTTCATTGCGGCCTCTCCTCTGTGCCAATTGGCAGGACAAACCTCTCCGTTTTCTTCAAAATACTGAAGCGCATCGACCATTCTTAAGGCTTCTTCCACGTTTCTTCCCAATGGGAAAAAATTCACCAATTGGTGCATGACGGTACCGTTTTTGTCGATTAAGAACAATCCTCGATAGGCAATCATTGGTCCACTCGCCGTTAGAGAACCTTCCATGTCATATTCGTATTCACCGGCAAGAACACCAAAAGCTTCGGAGATAGTCTTTGAAGTGTCGGCAACGATCGGATATGTTACGCCTTCGATTCCGCCTTTACTTTTAGGGGTTTGTAACCATGCCCAATGCGATTCTTCAGTGTCGGTTGAACAGGCAACCACCTTCACACCTCGCGATTCAAATTCTCCTAATGCCTGCTGAAACGCATGCAATTCTGATGGACAAACAAAGGTGAAATCCTTTGGATAAAAAAAGAATAATACATGGTTCTTACCAAGGTATTGATCCAAGGAAAAGCTATTTACGATCTCACCACCATTAACCACTGCTCCCGCGCTGAATGAAGGAGCCTTTTTACCTACTAAAACTGACATGTTATTTTGTTTTTTAAATTACTAACCACAAAGGTAGAAAACAATGCAAACGCTGTTGTGTTCAAAAAGTAAAACTTTCTTCTACCCCTTGAATTAATTTCTAAAAAGAAACGCCACAAGCGTATGACAAATTAAATATAGTTAAAATCAAATTAAACTCTTTATGTATATGAAATATCAATGATATCCCTTCAACAAATGCGTTACTTGCTCATCCTTAGCGAGGAGCGACAGTGTTTGAAGGCAAGTGAGCGCTGTTTCGTTACCCAACCCACCTTGTCTATGTAATTAAAAAAGGCTGAAGAGCAATTGGGTTATCCGGTTTTTGATCGGAGTGCCAACCCGCTATCCTTGACACCCTATTGAGCAGAGGTAATTCCTATTATTCGTGAAATCCAACGTGCTTTCGCTCAAACGGAAAGGGTTCCCTTCCACGTGCTAGACTGGAAATAAGTCAAGAAAAAAATTACTTTTTCATTTCGGCCACGAAATCGTCGTACGATAGGGGCTTCATTTTAAGGCTTGCATTGGCTTTGAAGAATTGCGTTAATTTCTGCTCTGCAAGTTGGTCGTAAATGTTGTTTGCTTGTTCTTTCTTCGCTAACAACTCTTTGGCGGATTTTTCTAACTCCGCTTCCTCGGGAGCCGGAAGGCCATATTGGGCATAATTATTTACAATCAATGATTTTGTGAATGCCATAACTTCATCGTACACCAATTGCGTATTGGAATCTTTGAAAATTTTTGATTGAATAAGCTGCCATTTCAACGAACTTAAGTAGGATTGAAATTCAGCGTTGATTTCTTCCTCACTAATCGGTTTTTGAGCGCTCGCAACAATCCATCGTGTAAGAAATTCTTCGGGAAAACTCATGGATACATCTGCCATTAATCGATCGTAAACCTTGCGCGTCATTAACCGATCGGCATCCCGTTCAAACATTTGTTCTAAGTCTTTTTGAACACGGGTCTTTAATTCCACCTCATCGGTGATTTCTCCGTCCTGAAAAAGTTTTTCAAATAATTCCTCGTTGAGTTCAGCCAAAGCTAAATGCTTGATGTCTGTAATTCGGAATTCAAAGGCGACATCAGCAGGGGGTAAGGCCTCGGGTTTTACGCCCAGCAATGAGGCTTTGTCTGCTTCGTCTTTAGAAACCATGGATGGGTCTAAGCGAAATATTTCCTCCTTTTTTCGACCCACCAGGCTAGTCTTGGTTTCTGTGTCGGTAATGAATTCCATAGAAAGGGTGGTACTGTGTTGTATCCCATCTGCTTTGGGGGCGCCCTGTTCATCCAATTCAGTAAACGTTCCAAGAACCATATCTTTTTCGCCTACAAGGTCTACGCTGGAAAGCTTACCATAGCGACGCTGAAGGTCTTCAATTTGTTGTTGAACTAATTTATCGTCCACCCGTACGGTGTGGTATTCAACGCCATTTTTTAAAACGGACTCATAGTCGAAGGTCGGACTCATACCGATTTCGAAGGTGAACTTAAAGGTAGAAGGCGAATCAAAGGAGCCTTCCATGCTATGGTGTGTAGAAGGGATTGGATTGCCCAGTATTTCTAGCTTGTTTTCTTGAATGAAAGAATACACCCCTTCATTGGCTAGCGTGTTCAGCACCTCAGCCAAAACGGATTTACCCAATCTTTTTTCTACCACACCGAAAGGTACGTGCCCCGGTCTAAAGCCCGGGAACTTAGCACTTTTTCTGTGTTTTTCTAAAGAGCTTTTAACCTTATCCTTATAATCGTTGGAATCAATTTCCACCGTGATCAAACCGTTTAATGCGTCGATTTCCTGGCGAGATACTTGCATAAATTACATCGTTTTGTTACATAAAAAAAGGTCCCGAATTCTCGAGACCTTATGGTGCGGATGGAGGGACTCGAACCCGCACACCTCTCGGCACTAGATCCTAAGTCTAGCGTGTCTACCAATTTCACCACATCCGCATAAAAAAGTACTCCTTTGAGTATTTTGGACTGCAAAGATAGGGAAATCTTGCGTAATGCCAAGCACTCTTTACAAGGAATTATTTTGCCGCAACGAAGCACGAATGTTCTTCATGAATTCAGAGGCATAAACGAACGATTCGATTTCGGGATTGTCTGTTTCAATGATATCGCCTTTATCACCACTCCACCAGTTCTTTCCCTGATGAAGAAAAAGGATGCTATCTCCTATTTCAATCACGCTATTCATATCGTGAGTAATCACGATGGTCGTTATCCCATATTCGTAGGTTATATCCTTAATCAAACCGTCAATGACAATCGATGTTTTTGGATCGAGTCCTGAATTGGGTTCATCACAAAATAAATACTTGGGATTCATGGCAATGGCTCGAGCAATTCCCACGCGTTTCTTCATTCCTCCCGAACATTCCGAAGGAAAAAGCGCATTTCTTCCGAACAAATTTACCCGTTCGAGGCAAAAATCTACCCGGTCTTGCATTTCCTTTTTCGTCATTTTGGTAAACATGCGTAGGGGAAACTTGACATTCTCCTCAACGGTCATCGAATCGAATAAGGCCGCCCCTTGGAATAGCATTCCAATTTCTTGTCGAAGGGCTGTTCGCTGCCTCTTGTTCATCTGTGTGAAATCGCGACCGTTATACAAGATTTGGCCTTGATCTACTTCGTGCAGTCCGACCATGCTTTTGGCAAGGACGGTTTTCCCCTGACCCGATTGCCCAATAATTAAATTGATTTTCCCAGGCATAAAATCGGCTGAAATATCAAACAAAACGGGTTGTTTGCCAAAGGTTTTATTCACATGTTGAACGGAAATCATGGCTACAGGAGCATCAGTTTAGTGATGATAAAATTGGTAATCAAGATGGTTATGCTGCTAATAACTACCGCTTTGGTCGAGGCTCGCCCGACATCCAACGAACCCCCCTTTACATAGTATCCATAGAAAGAGGACACCGATACAATGATGAATCCAAAAGCCACGGTCTTTATTAACGCATAAGCAATATTATATACTTCAAACCACGAGCGCAAACCAAGAACATAGGTCTCAGTTGTTGATAAATCTGAAATTATCAAGGAAAGTAATCCCCCTGTCATGGCTAAAATCATTGAAAAAATTACCAGTATGGGGAAATAAATTACCGCGGCGAATACTTTCGGTAAAATAAGGTGATTGAGTGAATTTATTCCCATGATTTCAAGCGCATCGATTTGTTCTGTTATACGCATGGTGCCAATTTCTGAAGAAATGTTGGACCCAACCTTTCCAGCAAGTATTAATGAAATAATCGTTGGTGAAAACTCCAGAATAACACTGGATTGGGTGATGTATCCAACCGTATAGCTGGGCAGCAAAGGGTTGTCCATGTTAGAGGCCGTCTGTAAGGAAATTACTGCGCCAATAAAGGTTGACATAAGCACGACAATGGGAATAGAGCTGAGGCCAATGGCTTGGATCTCCCGCATTAACATCGCCCAAAACACAGAGAACTTTCTTGGTTTTCTCAATACCCATCCCATCATTAGGAAGTATGCCCCAAGGTTTCGAATCATATTCACAGGATAAAAGTAATATTTATTTTCGTCCCACTTATCTCATGTACGATTGCTATCTTTGAATATCATGGATAAACGAACAAAGTACGTCCAAACCTTTTCTAAATACGTTCCACTAGAATTTGCCTCCTTGCCTGCCGAACTTCTCTTGAAATCCGATGTTCAGTTTAAAATTGTTCGCGGACGAAAAACAAAATGGGGCGATTTCCGACCTATAGGTCGGCAGGGTAAACCGCAAATTACGGTCAATGGAGATTTAAATCCCTATGCTTTTTTAATCACTACGTTGCACGAATTTGCACACTATTTCGCCTTTCAGCATTTTGGAAGGAGTATCGTTCCCCATGGGAAAGAATGGCAACGCGAATACGCCCTTTTATTGAATCGTTTGTTGGCCACTCAGTCCCTTCCTACCGCGCTTCAAGATGCGCTTAAACGTTCGCTTACTTCCATAAAAGCGAGTTCTTGTTCCGATGTGACCTTGAGTAGGGTATTGCTGAGTTTTGATTCGCCAGCGTCCGATAGTTGTTATTTAGAAAGACTACCAAAAAACACTAAATTTGTCCTGAATGACAGGATTTTTGTGAAAGGGGATAAGCGTCGAACGCGCATTCAATGCCTTGATATCGTGTCAAACAAACATTATTTGATCCATCTTTTGGCTAAAGTAAAACCCATAAATGAATAATAAGAACCTTCATGTGATGATTATGGCTGGCGGCATCGGAAGTCGTTTGTGGCCCCTTTCAACGCATGAAAAACCTAAACAGTTTGTCGATGTTTTGGGTCTCGGAAAATCCTTACTGCAGTCAACGTATGAGCGAATGCTTTCCATTGTTGATGCCGATAAGGTATGGGTTCTTACCAACGCTGCCTATCAAACGGATGTTTTGAACCAATTGCCGATCTTAGACCCTCACCATATTTTATGTGAGCCTGAGCGGAAAAATACCGCACCTTGTATTGCCTATGCAGCGGCAAAATGTTGGAGTGAAAATCCAGATTCCCTATTAATCATCGTTCCATCCGATCATATTATTTTAAACCTTGAGCGATTTAAAGAATGCATCCATAAAGCCATACAAGCGGCTGAAAAGGGGGGGGTCGTAACCTTGGGGATAAAACCAACAAGGCCTGATACAGGATATGGGTACATTGAAGTGGAAAAGGATTTACTGAATTTACATGAACCTGCAAAACCCGTTCATCGGTTTTGTGAAAAACCGTCGCTCGAAACGGCAAAAGACTTTTTACGCGCAGGCAATTATTTTTGGAATGCAGGCATTTTTATCGCCGCGGTGACCACCTTAAAAGAAGCATTTAAATCCCACGCGCCAAGCCTTCACGAAGCATTTTATAGTTCACCGGTTTCCTACCACACCGACGAGGAGCTCGCCTTGGTTCAACATGCGTTTGCCACAGTGCCAAACATCTCTTTCGATTTTGCTGTAATGGAAAAAGCTGAAAATGTAATGGTAATCCCTTCCGATTTTGATTGGAGCGATTTAGGGACTTGGGGTAGCATAGAACAGATGGTAGATCACGATAGGAATGGTAATTCCATTGTTCAAGGCAGGGCCTACCTTTCGGATACCCAAAATTGTTTGATTCATATTTCCAACGGAAATCACATCTTTTTAGCGGGGGTTAAAGACTTAATGATCAGTGAATCGGAAGGAAAAATTCTGATAGCACACAAAGATAAGGAGCCATCATTAAAAGCTGATTTCGAGCAATTGTGTCGAGATAACACTGATTTTCCTGCTTGATTATGGTAAAAATTAGAGCCATAGAGCTGGGTGATTTCCCCATACTTCTAGCCCCCATGGAGGATGTCAGCGACCCTCCTTTTCGAGCGCTATGTAAACGCCATGGCGCAGACCTTATGTATACCGAGTTCATTTCCTCTGAAGGACTTATTCGAGATGCAGCGAAAAGCGTTCAAAAAATGGATATTTTTGAATACGAACGACCTATTGGTGTACAGATTTTTGGATCGGATATCGAAAGCATGGTTCAAGCGGCTCAAATCATAGAACAAGTAAAACCGGATCTGCTCGATATAAATTATGGATGTCCGGTAAAGAAGGTTGCTTGTAAAGGGGCTGGTGCGGGTTTATTACAAGATATTCCCAAAATGGTAAAACTCACAGAGTCGGTTGTAAAAGCGGTAAACATTCCGGTAACGGTTAAAACCCGATTGGGCTGGGATGATCAAACTAAGAACATTGTTGAAACCGCGGAACGATTGCAAGATATTGGTATTGAAGCATTAACCATTCATGGCCGAACAAGGAAACAAATGTATAAAGGGGAGGCCGATTGGACGCTTATAGGTGCCGTCAAAAATAACCAACGAATGAAAATTCCCATCTTTGGGAACGGAGACATTGATTCACCGGAAAAAGCAAAATTATACAAAGATACCTATGGTGTAGATGGTATCATGATCGGCAGGGCATCCATTGGAAACCCTTGGATTTTTAATGAAATGAAAGCCTACTTGACCGAGGGGAAGCACCTAGACAAACCTACCTTAGAAGATCGGGTAAAGGCAGCAACGGCGCACCTGAATTTTAGTGTTCAATGGAAGGGTGAGCGTTTAGGAATTGTAGAAATGCGAAGGCATTACACTAATTATTTCCGGGCCTTACCTCATTTTAAAGCGTTTAAGCAAACGTTGGTGACCAGCATGGATTTATTGGAAATAAAGGAAGTTTTGGCCAGTATTGAACAGGAATACACTCCGGTTTAAAACGCTATTTTACTCGTGTTAAATTTATTTTGAACAAACTCAATGATGAGGGGGGCTTCTAATTTTACACTCCCTTGAATGGATTGTTTATCCATTCGTTCGATTGCGCCACGGATTTTGGCACCATTGATTTTCCACATAAATTCATTTCGAAGCGTAGAGTCCAACGCGGGTACATTTTCTGACGACGCGTAAAGGTGCTCGTACGGTTGAAGTTGGGTGTAATTCAACAAAGGCGAAAAAAGGAAGCGCCATTTATTTTGTTCTTCCCTTAATAGCCCTTTCGCCTTCAGTGTATTTTGGAATCCCAATCCGTTAGCATTTAAATCATATAAAACCGAAAATCCTGGCACCAAGGTGGTTTTGTATCGAACAACATCAATAACATTGAAGTCTTGATCAAATTGAGACTCAATGATTTTTTCCGTCACGGTAACCGTTCCTCCTTCACGAAACGATAAATTGCCCATCCAGGCTTCAAAAAACGCCCCAACTGGAAAACTGTATTTTTTACCGTATTCGATGGTCTTTTTCTTTACGAGCTTTCCTAGGGTTGTTTCAAAAAATTGAGGGTTAAGGTGAAGGTCAATTTGCTTTAAATCACTTTCTTGTAATGGTAAGCGTTTTCCTGAGGTGGCTACCGAAAGCCCATGAGGGGTTGGGGTGTGGAGGTAATATTTAAGCGTTACTTCCGAAGAATCGTTATCGTGGGCAAATAAGGCATAATCACAACCCCATTCCTTGATTCGAGGAGATTCGGTGTAACATACAAGCCGATCGGTTTTAAAAACGGGCGTTTCCAAAAACTTCCGCCAAGGCGCCCGGATACTTCCTGGTTTTGAATCTTTAACCGTATGCCAATGAGCCTGGAATTGGGAACCAAAATATAAAAACAAATACGATTTTTCATAAGCAAGGCTAATCTGCAGTTTTGGCCAATGGTAAATTCTGCTTCCCTTTTGCGACGAATCAACAACCAGTGTGTTCTTTTGAAACTGAACGATGATGTCTTTTAATTTACTGGAGTCTACCACCGAAACCATAAAACCTATTTCTTTTTGGTCTGGGTTTGCGAAAAAATAAACTTGACTATTCAAATTGATACCGCTGTTTTTTGCCTGACTAAGGATAAAATCGGCAGAGGCAAATTCACGGACGGGTAGTTTGTATTTGAAAAGAATTCCTTGAATTTCTTTACTTAAATCAATAAAGTTCATTCGTCCAATTATTTCTCCCACCGGCAAGCGATCCGTGATTTTTACATCGGTTTTCGTTTCTTTAACCCGATACCGAAAAAAGAGAATGGCTCCTAGTCCTAGGATTAATACAATGAAAAGCGCACTTTTTTTTAGGAATTTCACTTGGTAAATAAGAATACCGTATTTAATAAATCAAGTAAGTGCTTTCCTGAGTTTTCACTTCCTTCATACCTGTAGTTAAAATGGTATTTAGAGTAGAAGGCTTGCCCAGGCTCAGAAGTAAGGGTTAGGTTTCCTTGGGTTTCTTTTAGGGATTCAATTAACCGTTGCTGTTCCACAGGAAAGAAATCCACCGGTAATTTTTCAGCTACGGCATTCAAATCGACAAATGCATTCATGGAACCACCTTTTTTCATTTGCTTGTATGCTTTTTTGGTCAAGGCATTTTCACCAAATCCATTGATGTTATTTTCTATGAAGACTTGGTCGTTGGTTACAATGAAAAGTCCATTTCGATGGGTCATGAACATCGGCGCAGCATTGAATACCGCGTTTTCAAGTACCCAATATTCGCCATGGTTTTTAATCCTTTCCGTGATTTGAGTCAAATGTTGTAATACCATTTCAGGAATATCTCCCCGTTCTGTACTAAAACCCATGGTGAAAATAGGCATTTCCTCCTCAGCATCCGTAACAACATCCGTGTAATTAAACGTTTCATCGTCGTATTTGAATTCTATTTTTTTGGTCTTAACTTTTTTAACTCCATTAAAGGTTAAGAATACGCTGCCTTTATATGCTTTAAATAAGGCATCCTTGTCAATTAATTCATTCATCAATTTCAAAAGAATAACATTCATGATAACTTGATCATTCTTTTGCTTTGCAAATATCGGAATCAAAACCTCAAAAGCCTTTTCATAGGCCTTTCTTAAGTTTATGTTGTAGGTGAAAAACGCTGGGTTGTCTTTATTGACATATTTAAGGATGTTTGGATCAAGTTTGGCGTCTTCCATTTCGGTATAAATTTCGCCGAGTTTTTTACCATATTGCGCGGTAACATCGATATCAATGGCGTGATCCTTTAATATTAAATCACCCGTGATTAAATTCCCGTCGTAGATCTCCTTCATATCCATAAACAAACGAGGGAGTACCGTTTTTAAATACCATAAGGAAGGGGATAGTTCCAAATTTCGAGCGTTGTCCATGTAAAAAACACCTGCTACAGGATGGGTCAAAAGTTCGTTAAACGCAGGAGCATGAGAGATAAGCCTTTCGCCTCGCTCAATTACGCCTTTCAATATAGCATCAAGCCCATCTTTTTTTAAATAGAATTGAACGCTGTCAAGCAATTCATTATACGTTTTTTCATAGTCGATTTGAAGGGTCGAATCGTTTGTCTCCTCCTCTATCTCTATCTCTTCGGGATACGACTCTTGTTCGTATGGAGAAAGGGCCCCTCTGGCGTACCAAATGGAGTCCGTTGTTTCCCTTACGAGGGATTCCACCGGTTCAACACGAATAAGCATGGCGGCATTATTCTGAATGACCAAATGATTAAATAAGGAGCTATAAATTTCAGTATTTTGGTTAATGTTGGATAAGTAGTCGAAATCGTCAAATACTGAGAACAGGGCTTTTTTATCTTTTACCCCAAAGGTAAACCCCTTAATTTCAAAGCGGGCGTCTTTTCCGTTAAAAATATTGATGCGTTGATCAAAGTCAATTCCGGCATCGTTAAGCGATTTAGCTTCCGTTGATCCATCAAATAATTCCTGATGAATGTCCTCCATGAAGTCATAGTTGATCAGTTCGTCTACACTAATCTTTTCAAGGAGTTGTAAATTATTAATACTAAAAACGGATGATGATTGGGACGGGATAAGTGCTTCTGATTTCTGACCGAAAGCCAAGGTGCTTAAAACAAAAATCAAGATGACCGTAATGTTTTTCATTGTCGTATAGTGGTTAATACTACCGTATTTTCCAAAAGTCGGTTGTTGTTCCGAAGTTCAAAAGCATTAACTTGAAGAAAGGTTGCGGTTTTGGTTGGATTTAACTTACATTTTCCATTCGTTACTCTTGAAATGGGACGATCATACCTTCCAATGCTGGTGTAGGTTCCTGTTTTGAGTAGAGGGATGTCCGCGTTTTGATAACTACGCGATTTTTCTGCAATTGCCCCTGGAATAATTCGGGAAACACTGGTGCCATCCCAACTGATCCAATCCCCGTCATAAGCGGGAAGTATTGGGGACTCATTCATGGTCGCAATGGTTTTTTTTAAAGCCTTTTGCAAGCTGATGACGTGGGTAAAGTCACAGCTGAATTTGACGACAAAATCAATAGAATTAAAATCAATCTTTACATTGCTAATTCCAGGCTCATTAGCCAATAAGGTTTGAAATTCGCGAATGGTTCTTTTTATGTCCTCCATGCTCGGTACTTTTTGGTTGTTAAAGCTATCCAAGGCAAGAATAGAGTTCACTTTAACTTTGCTCGCACTGAGGTTGATAGAGTATTTCAAGGTTCCTGAACCATCGTTGTGTAACGTAAGGTCATCAATAATATCTATACAAGAGGTGAGGGAAAGGAATGAAATGAGAATAAAAAGGTATCGTATCATATGCAACCTACTCAAACAAAGGTAATACCATTCATGAAAATAAACTATTTTGAATCCCAATGTTTTCAACATAGGGTTGTTGTGCCTCCGGAACATTACTCAACGCCGATAAAAGGATCGATTTTTTCACCGGATGAGCCGTCATATACTGTTCTTCCAACAAAGGAAAGGCTTCGATAACGTCAGAACCCTCTACGTATGCATCTACATGCGATGGATCAATAAGTAAGGGCATTCTTTTCTTTTGGTTATGAATTTCTCCCAGGAGGGTGTTTGCTGTCGTAGTAAGGATACTGAAGGTCTTTATACTTTGGGTCCCCTCGGGGTTTGTCCACTCATCATACAGCCCAGCCATGGAAAACATGGGGGTGTTTTTCGGATAAATGAAATAGGGCGTTTTATTTTTTCCATTATGCTGCCATTCAAAAAAACCATCGGACGGGATAATACATCGCTTCGCCTTTACTAACCCTTGGTAACTTTTTTTTTCATAAATGCTTTCCACTCGTGCGTTTAAGGTTTTTTGTCTGAAATCAAGTGGATCATTGCCTTGAAACCACCAAGGAAGGAGACCCCAACCCATGGTTTCCAATTCGGGTGAGGCGGTAATGATGCGCCATGTTGGAAACGAAAATCCGCTTGCGTAAAAGAGGGGTATTTCAGGGATAGACGAAGATACTTTTCGCCTGTAGGTTTTGGCTAATTGCTCGTTTGTGGAGGTACTTGAGTTGCTGTAACACATCCGATGTTGAGATAAGAAAACAACTGGGGGGTTCTAGGAATGAAGCGTAAGCTTCTTTTCTAATTCTTCCAGATACAATCGGAATTGTTTATCTGTTTCGGACAAATTAAGCACCGTGCGACAGGCGTGTAACACCGTGGCGTGGTCTTTTCCGCCGCAATGAGCACCAATGTTCGCCAGCGACGATTTGGTCATTTTCTTGGAAAAATACATGCTGATTTGACGGGCTTGAACGACTTCACGCTTTCTAGTTTTTGACTTAAGCATTTCTATGGGTAAATCGAAATAGTCACAAACAATTTTTTGAATGTACTCAATCGATACCTCTCTGGCGGTGTTTTTTACGAATTTATCCACCATTTGCTTAGCCAAATCCAGGGTAATGGCTTTTTTATTTAGAGAGGCCTGTGCTAGAAGTGTATTCAAGGCTCCTTCAATTTCCCGGACATTCGTATTGATAGAATAGGCTAAATATTCAACTACTTCTGATGGCAATTCTATGCCGCTTCCATGCATCTTTTTCTCTAGTATCGCTATGCGGGTTTCCAAATCAGGGATGGATAAATCTGCGGATAAGCCCCACTTGAAACGAGAGAGTAGCCGCTGTTCCATACCTTGCATTTCTACAGGGGCCTTGTCTGACGTCAAAACGATTTGCTTACCGTTCTGATGTAGGTGATTGAAGATGCTGAAAAACACATCTTGCGTACGCTCCTTACCAGCAAAAAACTGAACGTCATCGATTAAAAGAACGTCCACCATTTGATAAAAATGAACGAAATCGTTCGTGGTTTGGTTCTTTATGGCATCGATGAATTGATGGGCAAACTTTTCCGATTGAACATATAATACTGTCTTATTCGGATGTTGCTCCTTAATGGATATGCCAATAGCATGGGCTAAATGCGTTTTTCCAAGTCCCACTCCACCATATATAAGGAGTGGATTGAAAGCAGTACCTCCCGGTTTATTGGACACCGCATATCCCGAAGCTCGCGCTAACCGATTACAGTCTCCCTCTATGAAGTTGTCAAAGGTGAAACTGGGTATTAGGTTTGAATCAATATTGACTTTTTTCAATCCAGGAATAATGAACGGATTCCGGATCTGCTGTTCGGTAGCAGGAATGGGAACGCTTAACGGCGTGTTGTGCAGCGAACTTTTGCTCTGAGTGGGTAATTTTACCGTGTAAGGTGTAGTGTTTCGCTGGTTATTCTCCATCACGATGCTGTATTCCAAGCTTCCTTCAGGACCGATCTCCTTCTTGATGACTTTACTTAAAAGCGTTATGTAATGCTGCTCTAACCACTCATAAAAGAAATGGGAAGGCACTTGAATCGTAAGGATTTGGTTCTCAAGTTTCACGGGGATTATGGGTTCAAACCATACTTTAAATGCTTGCAACGAGATGTTGTCTTTGATAACCTTTAGACACGCCTCCCATGTAGCAAAATGATCCCTCGTCATAATAAAACCCCTTTTTCAAATAAAAATTAACCTTCTGAAGTGCGGTTCATTACGCATATTACCTAATGATTACGCACTATTAAAAACTTGTGAACAAAGATTCACAAAAAAAACTTAAAAAAAAAAGTCGAATAAGTATTGACTTTTAACTTTTTTTTACTTGTCGGAAAAAAATGAATATCCGTCAGAAATAAGGAAAGAAGAACTCGAATTTATGCCGATTTTTTCGAAAAATCAAGTTAATTTCGAATTAATTATGAAGCTTTCTTTTGTTCATGAAACCACCTTTCGAATTCGTTACAGTGAAACCGATAAAATGGGATTTTGCTACCACGGTAATTATGCCGCGTTTTTTGAAATGGGACGCGTTGAGGCTTTAAGGTCTTTAGGTGTTTTTTATGCGGAATGGGAAAGGCAAGGTGTTTTACTACCGGTTCTGACCTTAGAAACACGCTTTAACCTTCCATTACGGTATGATGAACAGGTTCGAATGATCACTCGATTAATAGAACGTTCGAGGGCTAGTTTGCTTTTTGAATATGAAATATTCAATGAGGCTAATCAATGCACCACTACAGGTAACGTTACCTTAGTTTGTGTTGATGATCAAACAAAAAAGCTTCGTTCCATCCCCGTACCATTGATTCAATCCCTAAAGCCCTATGAAATCCCTGAACGGTAATTTTACGCTAGTTCCCGCAAATACCCTGTTGGACCGAGAATCCTTTTCTGGTCGTTCAGATGCCGATTTTCTGGACACAACGCTTAGAGACGGATCGTGCAAAGAGGCTCCCTTTGTATTGTTGGGGATCGCTGAAGCCATAGGGCCCATTGCAAATTACGGTCGATCCGGAGCCCAACATGCGTTTGAGGCTTTTCTATCTTTTTTTCGAAGGCTACCAAACCAACCTTTACCTTTGACCTTTCTAGGTTGCATTGAATACCTTGGGTCGGAAAATCTTAGCCCTTTGGAAGCTAGCGAACGTGTTTTGGAATTGGATGAATTTGTATACGCTGTGTTAACTCAAAACTTAAGCAACCAACAGATTCCGTTGGTAATCGGAGGCGGACACAACAATGCGTTGCCTTTGCTTCGATGGGCAAAAGCTACCTATGGGGTAGGGAAGGCTGTGAATATTGATGCACATTCGGATTGCCGTCCTATCCAGTATCGCCATTCCGGTAACAGTTTCTCTACGGCCATTGATGAAGGTACCTTGGAGCAATACACCGTATTAGGACTTCATCGATATAGCCTTAGTTTATCCATGGAAAACTATATGAAAGGCCAATCAATTCACTATACGTTTTATGAAGATTATCTCCTCGATCATCGATCGCTGAATGTTGATTTCCAACAAGCGATTGAAGGGGAACGTATCGGATTAGAAATTGATGTGGATAGCATCGCAAACATGCCATCCTCTGCGAAGTCTCCCTCGGGTTGGCGTTTAGATGATTTGCGTGGGCTTTTACTCGGGGTAAAACCTTTTAACGTTGCATATTTGCATTTGACAGAGGCGGCTCCAACCAACTCTGAAGAAGAACGCATTGTTGGAAAAGCACTAAGTTATCTTTGCTTGGATTTCCTGTATACTACGGAATGACCGTTATGTTTTCCAATTGAATTACCGCCTCTACGTCACACCCTTCAGGCTGCATGGCTTTTGAGAGGGTATACGTGAACGCTACTTTGAGCCCCTTTTTCTTCATACCATCCTTAAGATTAACAGGAAATACCTTTTTGAAAGGGAGGGATATCCCTGGGTTGCTTTCCGTGTCTAAGGTTATGAATAAAGGACAATGGTTTTCATTCACATGAATGATGCCCACCAGTGAACCGTCTGTTGTTTGCGTCGTTTTCTTGACGTTTCGATGCGATTTACAGCTCAATCCAAGCATGATCATTAAAAGTAAAGCGGTTGTTTTCATCAGGGCACTTTTTCAAAGGTATAAAAAAGGGGGTTTCCCCCCTTACAAAAATCAAACAACCTGTAGCATAGCTTATTTGAATGTTGGTGTGTTCAACGACACTTTTTAAAAAGGGTTACGAAGTATTAACATTTTAGCTTTGAAAATAAATGAATGGTGTTTATATGGACATTAAGCATCCATCTATTTTTGTGTTGTGTTAATGACGGACAGAAAAAGAAAAGCACTTGTTTCCTTGTTAGAGGATCCAGACGATCGAATTTATTTGGTCATCAAACAGGTCATTAAATCGGAGCGGGACCGAATCGAGCCTTTCTTGAATGAAGCATTGCAAAGAACCCATCGAGGGTCGAAGCATGCTGAACGGATTACCGCGATTTTACATGAAATGCATATCGATCGCGTAAAACGGGATTTAAAAGATTGGAAAATGTCCTCTGAAAAAGATCTTTTAACGGCGCTCGTTACCCTTTCCAATTTACAACAACCTTCGTTGAATTTAGCTCAAATAGAATCCGCCATAGAGAACATTACACGGAGTGTTTGGTTGGAATTAAACAACCATCAAACCGCCTTTGAACAGGTTAAAATTTTTAATTACGTATTCTTTGAGGTGCATCGTTTTGAAGTACTTCCTTCATCCCAAGCAGCCTTAAAACACCTCAATGTAGCTCATGTTTTGGAAACCAAACAAGGTAATCCGTTGATTATTGGCTTACTTTACAGCATTATAGCCCATCGGTTAGAACTCCCTATTTATGGCATTGATTTTCCGGGGGTATTTATTCTAGCCTGGATGGACGAAAAGCAAGTCGCGGTTGAAGTGGAAATGCTCAATGAATACGGGGTCTTATTCTATATTAACCCCGCCGGAAAGGGAATTATTTTTGATGATCAGCAAATTCACGCATTTTTAAAGGAAATTGCCATCGAGCCCAACCGTAGTTATTTTGAACCCACTTCGAATACGGGGTTAATAAACCGATACTTGAAAGCTTGTGAAGATTCCTGTAAGTTTCAAGGGGATTTAACGATTCTTGAAGATTTAATAGAGATTAAATCGGAGATGTAAGGTTGGCCTTATTCGCCAGTTGGCCACACGCCGCATCTATATCTTTTCCTCGACTGCGACGCACATTTACGATTAAATTTTTATTCGTTAAAAACTGTACAAACTGATCCGTACGTTCTGGATTTGTTTTTTGAAAAACACCGCCTTCAATCGGGTTATATTCAATGACATTTATTTTACACGGAACGCAACGTGCAAAACGCGCTAGCTCTGCTGCATCCTCTAAGGTGTCGTTAAAACCATGGAGCAGTATGTATTCGAAGGTTATCCTTGCATCGGTTTTTTCGTGAAAATATTCCAATGCTTCTCGCAACGTTTCCAAGTTATTGGAATCATTGATTTCCATAATTTCACTCCGTTTCTTGTCGTTTGCGGCATGCAAGGACAGGGCTAGATTGAATTTCACTTGATCATCCCCGAGGCGTTTGATCATTTTCGCAATGCCTGCAGTGGAAAGGGTAATCCTTCGCGGACTCATGTGTAAGCCATCGGGTGAAGTAGCAATGTGCATGGCCTCCATTACATTTTTATAGTTTAAAAGGGGCTCGCCCATTCCCATCAGCACTACATTACTCAAGGGAATTTGATAATGCGATTGGGCTAATCGGTTCAGATAAACGATTTGGTCAATGATTTCTCCAGCGTTCAAGTTCTTCTGTAATTTCAGTTTACCCGTTGCGCAAAAGGAACAGGATAAACTGCATCCAGCTTGCGATGAAACGCATGCCGTCATTCGCTTCTTGGTAGGAATTAAAACTCCTTCAATGGTTTTATGGTCGAACGTAGTAAAAGCACATTTAATGGTTTTATCTCGGCTAATTTGCGTGGTCTCTTGTTTGATTTTCCCTAGAAAAAAATGAGACGCTAGCAGGGTTTTAGCAGCAGTACCTAGGTTGTGCATTTCACTAAAACTCCCCACATTTTTTTTCCAAATCCAATCATGAACTTGTTGACAACGGAACTTGGGTAATCCAAGCGATTGCAATTGGGTAATTAGCGAATCAACAGGAATATCTCGGATATCCTTTGGGGCATCGTGCATTTTATCGGGTAAGCATAACAGGCATAACCAACATTAAAATATCCTCGTTGGGTTCTGTTGATTCAACCGGAGTGAGCAAGCCCGCTCGAGAGGGTTGGCTCATGGCTAAGTTTACGTTTTCGGATTCAATGTTTGACAACATTTCAATTAAAAACCGTGAATTAAAACCAATTTCAATGTCTTCCCCGGCATATGAGCAGGTAATTCTTTCGTTTGCCTCGTTTGAAAAATCAATATCCTCAGCGGACAATTGGAGTTCAGAACCGACAATTTTCAATTTAACTTGATGGGTTGTTTTATTAGAGAAAATAGCAACGCGCTTCAAGGAACTAAGAAATTGTTGACGGTCAATAGTCAGTACATTCGGATTTTCTTTTGGAATTACGGCTTCATACGTTGGATATTTTCCGTCAACAAGCCGACATACTAAAATCAAATCGTTGAACGTGAAGGTAGCATTGGATTCGTTGTAGGAAAGCATTACGGACTCATCGCCTTTGAGGTTCAACTTGAGCAGGTTCAATGGTTTTTTGGGAAGAATAAACGCAGAGCTGCTTTTGGTATCAATGTCTTTCCGTGTGTAGCGCACCAACTTATGCGCATCCGTGGCCACAAACGTAATGTCGTCAGGAGAAAAATGACAGTATACTCCCGTCATTACAGGACGCATTTCATCGTTTCCAATGGCAAAGAGGGTTCGGTTAATTGCCGTAGCAAGTAAGCTTCCCGTCAAGGCAATGGAGCTGGTGTAATTATGCTCCGGCAGTTTAGGAAATTCATTTCCGTTGTATCCCACCATTTTTGACTTACCGTTGTCGTAGGTGATTTCTGTGGCAAAATTCTCCTCGTTGATTCGAAAAGTACACGGTTGATCCGGAAGGCTTTTAAGGATTTCTAAAATCAATTTTGCAGGAATCGCAATTTTTCCATCTTTTTCCGATTGTACCTCCAAATGCGTAATCATGGTAGTTTCTAAATCCGTAGCCGAAACGGTTAAGGTATTTCCTTGAATCGAAAACAAGAAATTATCCAAAATAGGCATCTTTGTATTGGTACTCAACACCCCAGAAATACGCTGTAGATGGCTTAGTAGGACACTGCTTGAGGTAACAAAATTCATAGAATTAATTTAAAAACAAAAATAACAATACTTTGTGAAACTACCGATTTTTATGCGTTAAAGCGCTAATTCATTTTTAAAAGTTCAGGAAAGTACACTTGCCCAAAAAGTATGTTGTTGAATACATAATACTGGCATTTTACTAATTCGCCACTCGGAAGAAGTACCCATAAATAGTCCATGTCATAAGGCACCAGCTCACCAAATTCATTCCGTCGAGGTTCGGAAGATTTGATCCGGTAAAGTTTTAACAACGTTGTTTTACCTTTGACTTCCGTTACACGCACTTCACAGAATGGAACGCTACGCTTAATCGAATCCACTTGTTTATCGCTCAAATCAAGGCGTTTTGTATTCCAATTAATCTTTTTAAATCCTTGTAAATATCGGTACACATTTGTTGTGTCGACTCCCGGTATTGGACGAGTATTTGAAGTTACCGAGAAGGCTTTATTTCGCCTTGCAATAGAAAAACTTTGTTTCGGGTTTTCAATATGCTTTACTTCCACCGATTGAATTTCGCTGTCCTTTAAAGCAAAAATTCCTGAACAGGCCCATTCCTCTCTTGAGGCGAAGAACCGGGGTTCGATAATTCCTGAAAGTCCTTTGATGCGCATTACTACCGGAAACTGACCTTTAAACGTAGGGGTTTCAACCAACATGATCTGACCTAAATGGTCTTGTGCTGGGGGCCCAATAAACCATGTTTTGGAAGACTCCCCTTCTTCGAAAAATTCAACGCGAACGTGTTGCGTTTTGATAATATTCGTAAAAGTTTTTTTCGCTTTTTCACCTAAATACCCTTTAAATTCAATGTGTTTAGCGGCATCAAGAATGAAATTGATGTTCTCTCTTCGTACACATTCCCCTTTTTCATCCCGCCATTGCCCATTTACTTTGAGCAAGGTAATCGTATTGGACAATTTATCTTTGATGGTGATTTTATCGATTTTACTGGTATCCTTAATGGCAAATTCCAACAGGGCATGGTCTGAAGAGCCCTTGGTCGTACTTAAACGATAGGCAATAAAACCCAAGGACACCAGCACCAAGACGAGCAAGAGGCCTAAAAACAATCTTTTTCTTTGTTTCATCGCTGTTTAGCAAATTTTTTATAGCGGAAAAAATAAAATACCAACCCGAGTATCAATACGGAAAAGACCGGTAAAATTAAATTAACGTACTTAAGTAACGCACCCTTGGTTTTGACTTTTTCAGCATTCATTTTACGAATTTGAATCTGTTTGCTACGCAGTTCAAGTAGGTTCGATTCTCCGGTCATATAATCGAGAATATTCATTAAAAAATCTTTGTTGCCAATTTGGAATCGATAATTTTGATATGCTATATCGGTTAATTGATTTGGATTTACCGAATACGTTGAAGAATCTTTTCCGTTGAAAATAGTCTTGTAGTCGTTTGAAAGAAAGGTCCCATTTCCTACCACAACCACCTTATTTTCACCTTCGGTCGTCACTTTTATTTTGCGATATTTTTCAGGTATGTAGGATTTGTAAAGTTCTGCAATTTGAACGCGGTCTTGAAAGTAGGATTTAAATTTACCTTCTGCTACCGCGGCCAACGTAATCTTGTTATTTGGATCCAAAGGATTATAAGAAAAAGAAGGGTTTTTACCATAGATATCAAATTGTCCAAAGCGGATTTGAGGCACAAATCCCGATAACCCTGCGTTGGAGGAGGTGGTTAAAATAGGGGTAATCCTTAACTCAGGAACATTGATCAATTTTAACTGATTGCAATATTTCATTGAAACCGGCTCGATGCTTTTTGAGATGGGATGGTCAGCTGCCGAGGTCAAAATATAATATGGCCAAGAGGTTACGGTTCGAGCACTCCAAAATTTAACATCGCAATTGATGTCAAAGGCATAATTTTCTTGAAGCTTAATTCCATAACTGAATAAGAGCTTTTCAAGTTCAAGGCTATTTCGCATAGTGTGTACGCTAAGCGATCGATTCAAGGTGTCCTCCAGTAAATTCAAGGTGTTTGCGAAAACCATAAGTTTTCCCCCATGCATGACAAACTGATCCACTAAATACAAATCCCTTTCTGAAAAAGGCAAGGTTGGATTGGCTATAATCAACCCATCCATCGAATTTAATTCTCTAAGGGATTCGAGCCCATTGAGTGAGAAATCAATGAATTTTGGTTCAAAATAAGGACTCATAGCCTTTTTGGCATTCAACAATTGGTTCTGTTTCAACTCTCCATGCCCTAATAAAAAGCCAATTTTTTTCTTTTTTTCTTGGGAGACCTTGCGAATGGCGGACATTAAATTATACTCAAGGTTATTGATGGCACCTTGGGTGAGAAACGACAGTTGATCCATCGTAATTCTTGACCCCGTCCGGGAGGGTAGGAACTGAACAGCCGATTCAATCGTAATCCCATTGGCCGAACAATTTATCTCTGCCGCGGGCCAGATCCTTTTCTGCACATTTCCGTTTTCACTTTTATAACTAATGGTCATCGGATAGATATCTTTTTTACTCAAAAAATCTGCTACCTCTCCAAATTCTTTGTCCGTTTTCCCCGCCATGGGGTCTTCAAATTGAAATTCTATTCGATCTCCGACGATCCGTTTTATATCCTTGAGTTTATCTTCGATCGCATTCCTGAATACCTGTAACTCTGCCGGCAAATCACCTTGTAAGTATACTTTAACATTTATCCGATTATCCGAAGGCTTTACCGTTTTTGCTAAATAATTTTTCGTGGATTGCGCCATGGAAAAGCGCTGGTCATCGGTCATGTCCAATTTGAAGGACAAGAAAAACGCTATAACATTAATAAAAAAGAGGATTACAACGGCCCCGGTAAAAAAGCCAAAACGGAATAGATTTCGAAATTTACCCTGACGCACAACTTATTTTTTTAATGATTTGATAGCGGTGTGGGAAGCCAACAAGAACACAGTGATTACCGAAAAGAAATAAACAATGTCTTCGCTCAAAATGACTCCCTTCTTGATGGAATCATAGTGGGTGTTTAAACCGAAATACTGAATGATAAAGTCTAGTTTACCAAACTTTGCATACGATCCAACAAGCCCAATACCATCATACAAGATATAACAAAACGTCAATGAGGTAATGAAAGCAATAATTTGGCTCGAAGTAAGAGCAGAAGCAAAAATTCCCACAGCGACAAAACATGCTCCAAGTAGAAAGAGACCAATAAACGAAGTTAACGTGGAGCCATCGTCAATGATTCCGACCGGTTCTCCGAGGTAGTGAACAGACCCGTAATAGAGTAAGGTAGGTAACAAGGATATCAATAAAAGCGTTACCCCCGCCAAGTATTTAGCGAGTAAAATTCCAAAATCACTAATCGGTCGGGTGTAGAGTAATTCTATGGTTCCTGTCCTGCGTTCGTCCGCAATCGATCGCATGGTTATTGCGGGTATTAAGATCAAAAAAAGATACGGAGTTGTGGAAAAGAAAGGCAACATATCGGCCAACTGTGCTTCGAGAAAATTTCCGTTAAACACCCAGTGAAATAACCATGTGGCAACTAAAAAAATCAAAATAAATACATATCCAACCGTAGAATGGAGAAAACCGCGAATTTCTTTCAAGTAGAGCGCCCGCATAAGGTGTTGGAATTATTTGTCAAAATTAGAATTTTTAGTCAATGCACCATCTAGCTGCATCATTTTATTTGTCGTCGGTCGATGAATATAGATGTCGGTTATGCATGGTCCAAACCTCTGCAGGAAGTAAAAAAAAGGGTTTGATCGCTTTCCAAAGCAATATAAATTCACTCGAATCACGATATTTTTCTAGGTATTCTAACCCCTGCCAAGTACTGTAGGTGAAAACAACGCGTTTATCGGTTTGGTCCTGAAGCATCCGTATGGAAATACA
>JBJTWF010000121.1:0-4877 GCA_046081565.1 Flavobacteriales bacterium
CTTAAGGTTAGATTAACCAACCGTGCCTTAAGCAGTGGACGTGCAGATGATGCCGACCCTGAAATTATTGCGAACCGAATAACTGTATATAATCGAGAAACTGCTCCTGTAAAAGCCTATTATGACGTACAAAATAAATATGTAGCCATCAATGGAATCGGCACAATAGATTCCATCACTAATCGGCTCTTTGCAGCAATAGACGCGCGAACCTAATGGCTTCTGATAATTTTGTTGATTACGTAAAAATTCACACCAAATCGGGTAATGGTGGCGGTGGATCTACCCACTTTCGAAGGGAAAAATATATCCCCAAAGGGGGGCCTGACGGAGGGGATGGAGGTCGGGGTGGCCACGTCATCGTTCGAGGGAATAAGCAACTTTGGACCCTACTCCACTTAAAGTATCACAAACACATTAAAGCAGACCACGGTGTGCATGGTTCTGGCGCACTAAAAACTGGCGCTCAAGGTAAGGATATGTACATTGAAGTGCCCTTAGGAACCATAGCAAAAGAAGGTGAAACGGGTGAAATTCTCTTTGAAATTACTGAAGATGGCGAAGAGCAAATCATAGAACGTGGTGGACGAGGGGGCCTTGGAAATAACCATTTCAAATCGCCAACGAACCAAACGCCTCGGTATGCACAACCCGGTGAACCTGGAATGGAAGGTTGGAAAATTTTAGAGCTTAAAATATTGGCCGATGTTGGATTGGTCGGTTTTCCCAACGCAGGAAAAAGCACCCTGTTATCCGTTTTATCTGCAGCAAAACCTGAAATCGGAGATTATCCCTTTACGACCTTGCGTCCAAACTTAGGCATCGTGTCCTATCGCGATCACCGTTCCTTCGTCATGGCCGACATCCCGGGGATAATTGAAGGAGCCCATGCTGGGAAAGGACTTGGGTTGCGGTTTTTACGTCATATTGAACGTAACTCAGCCCTTCTATTTATGATTCCTGCGGACAGTAATGATATTAAAAAAGAATACCAAGTGCTGTTAAAGGAACTAAAAAAGTACAATCCTGAATTAACCCAAAAAAGACGGCTATTGGCCATTACCAAGTGTGATATGCTCGACCAAGAACTGATGGATCAGATGAAAAAATTCATTCCCAAGGATGTCCCATTCTTTTACATCTCCTCTGTGGCTCAGCTTGGCCTAAATGAACTCAAAGATGCCATCTGGAAAGCCCTGAATGAATGATCGAATGGCTTGAGCATATCGACCAACTTGGTTTGCGTTGGATTAATGGCATGCATCACCCTTTCTTGGATGTTTTATTCTGGAATATGAGTAAAACATTGGTTCTTCTACCGTTTTTGATTGTAACGTGTTATTTTTTACGCAAAGACTTTCCGGTCAAACCATGGATGTACATGATGTTGTTTATGGTGACGACGATTGCGATAACCGACATCGTCTCAACTCAAGTATTCAAAGAAGGCGTTAAACGATATCGCCCTTCGCACAACGAGGAATTCGGCACAACCATCCATTTGTATGAAGAATCCCCTGGAGTCTTTTACAAAGGAGGAAAATACGGTTTCTTTTCCTCTCATGCCGCCAACCTTTCAGGGTTTTTATCTTTAGTTTACCCCTGGATTTTTGAAAAAAGAAAAAAGTGGTTTTTTGTACTTTCGACCGTTCTAGTGCTTGCCTGCTATAGCCGCATGTATCTCGGAGTACACTATCCCAGCGACATCCTTGCCGGAGTCCTTTTCGGAACCTTGATAGGTACCTTAATGCGGCGCTTGCAAAAACATTTTTTTACCGCATGAATTGGATTTTAGTATTTATTGGAGGGGGACTGGGAAGCCTCTCAAGGTATTTTATCAGTGTAAAACTTCCCTACCAAGGTGGAATTCCATGGGCCACCCTTCTCAGTAATCTTCTTGCCTCTGCCGTATTGGGGGTAATCCTTTTGGTAGGAAAGACCGACCAAAAACCTGAATGGCTTATACCTTTTTTAGGAATCGGTTTCTGTGGTGGTTTTAGCACATTTAGCACCTTTTCCGCTGAAAGCATTCAATTGCTTCAACAGGGTAATTATTTACTTTTTGGCCTAAACCTAGGCCTTTCACTGCTCGGCTGTTTGGGCGTACTTTATTTGTTGAGTTTTCCGTTCAAATAGCAAAACATTTTGCTGCACTTGCCGGCCTAATCCAATTTCCACCGTAATCCCCGATAACGCGTATATGGTATATTAAGAAGGCCCAACTGATCTTCAGTTTTTAGATAGGTACTCCATAATCGTTTTACGCTCGCATACACAACGTCGTATTCCTCTTTAACCATGGTCAAATTTGCGCGGTGCGTAGCTGAAACGCCAGCCGTATTATCATAAAGCATATATTCGACCATTTCTAACCTTGAGCGCAAACTAGGTGGAACCTCAAATTCATGTTTAGCCAAAAGTTCGTCACCGAAAAGAATACGCTTACAAGAATCTAATCCGGACTTCATCCCTTTCACCTCATTTAATAATCCCAGGTCAGCGTTTGGATAGTTTAAAAGCGCCTCTTTCATTACCGATAATTGGCTTTCTAATTCTCCTATCATTTCAGAAACACCCCTAACCTTACGAGACATTTCACCCACAGTCATCCTAAAGGATTGAAGTTCGTCTGGCTGCTGTGCAAATAAGGTTTGGTTTTTCAAAGCCTTCACCGTAAAGGAGTGGTTTTTCACTAAGGTATCTATACCCCCATTATCCCATTGAATGACGTCCAATACATAGGTGCCCGCAGGCACTAAAAATCCATTTTGACCCCCAGAAATGCTACTGATGGGATTCGCCCTAAGATTCCAAACCACACGACTTATCCCCTTGCTGGGTGCAGTGGTAAATCGACTTACCTCTTTTCCATCTACCCCACGAATTCTCCAAACAAGTTTAGCTTGTTCTTGGGAATTTTCTGCTCGCAATTCTTCAAACGAAGGATAGAAAACATCTTTCTTTTCCTTTTCAAGTGCTTTTTCCTTATCCTGTCTGCGGGATTTCTTGGTTTCCCCAACCTCCTTTTGATACAAGGTAAAAACGGCACCAAAAGACCGGTTGTTGGCTGACCATAGATTATGGCCTTGAAATCCAGTACCTTCCAATCCAAGTGGATCCGAAGGAATATACAATAAGGCTTCTTTCGTGGGAAACAAATACGCTTTTTTATCCAACACTTCCTTTGACAATTGACGCAACGGACTATAATCGTCGAGCACATAAAACCCACGCCCAAAAGACGCAGCAACAAGATCATTTTCCCTTTCCTGAATTTCTAAATCATAGATAGCAATGGTAGGTAATCCCGAAAGCTTTATCCAACTTTTCCCTTCACTGTTGGTAAAAAAAGCACCAAACTCCGTTCCTACAAACCAGAGGTTCGGATCCTTAAAATCCTGCTTAATACAGTAAACAGTTCCTCGCTCTGGTAAATCACCAACCACGGATACCCACGTTTTTCCTTTGTCTGCACTCTTCAATAGATAGGGTTTAAAATCCCCTTGTCGTTGGTTATTAAAACAAGCAAACAGAATGTTCTCGTCAAAGCGCGAAGCGGTAATCATATTGACACGGGTTCCTGCAGGTACGCCCGGAAACGTTTCGTATTTATTCCAATCTTTTCCGTCGTTTTGGCTTACTTGAATTAATCCATCATCCGTACCCACATACAGCAATCCCTTTTTAATCGGGGATTCATCCAAGGCCACGATATTTCCAAATACGGTAGTTGAGGCATTTTTCATAACCGCATCAATGGTCCAAACTTGTCCCATGACCGGAAGTTTATTCCGATCAATTTGTTTGGTAAGATCTGGCGAAATGAGCTGCCAATCGTCTCCGCGATTTGTCGATTTAAACACTTTATTCGCCGCAAAATAAACCGTTGAAGCATCGTGTTTCGATACCAATAAAGGCGCATCCCAATTCCAACGGTACGCTGGTTCTCCTTTCGCAGGCATCGGTTGGATTGGAACTTTTTCACCACTCTGCTTGTCGTACCTTACCAACCAACCGTACTGAGCTTGCGCATAAGTGATGTTAGGGTTACTCCAATCGGTCGCCGATTCAAAACCGTCTCCTCCATTGGTAATGAACCAATCAAAATTTAATATACCATTTACCTTTAGCGTTGAAGATGGTCCCCCCATGGAATTATTATCTTGTGTGCCTCCATAAACCTTGTAAAAGGGATAATCATTATCGGTAGTCACCTTGTAAAACTGTGTGATGGGCAAATTGTCATAATACCTCCACTCCTTGGCATGCGAAAACGTTTCATAGATTCCACCATCGCAACCGACAAGCCAGTGATCCGTATTCTTTGGATCAATCCAAATGACATGATTGTCTACATGTTTGTGCGATTCCCCTGTAGGTTTAAAGGTAACCCCAGCATCTTCGGAATGATGCATATAGGTATCCATCACAAATACTTTTTTCTTGTTGATTGGGTCACAAAAAATCTCTTGATAGTAATTACCACTAGTAGAATAACCCCCTTGTTTCGTCCATGTCTCTCCTCGGTTGGTAGAAAGATAAACACCTCCTTTGTCATACCGCGCTTCTACAATGGCATAAACCCACGTTGGGTCAGCAGGAGAAACGGCTAATCCAATTCTTCCCATATCTCCTTTTGGCAACCCATTACTCACTTCTTGCCATGTTAGCCCTCCATCCATTGACTTATATACTGCAGATTCTGGACCTCCTCCAATATAAGTCCACTCGTGACGACGGCGCTGATGAGCCGAAGCATACAAAACATCGGGATTATTAGGATCTATTTGAACTTCAGCAATTCCCGTATTCTCAGAGATAAATAAGGTTCTTGTCCACGTTTTACCTCCATCCGTTGACTTGTAAACCCCTCGCTC